>DASSFK010000136.1:0-10409 GCA_035694565.1 Sphingomicrobium sp. | reverse complement strand
CCAGTACGGTTCGACGGCCTTCGTCGTCGCTTACATCATCTGGGACAAAATGCGGACCGATGAGAAATGGCGCGAGCACGAGGAAAAGCGGCTCAAGCAGGACGAGGCGCGCGTTGAAGCGGACAAGGGCCTGGCGCTTGCCCTGCAGGCGCTCACGCTCGCAATTCGAGGCGGACGCTGATGTGCAGGATCTGTGACAGCGCGAAAGCGGTAGCGAAGGCGGCCAACACGCTTGCCGTCGCCTGCATCGAAAAGGGCGAGCGCTCGGCTACCGGCCGGAGGCCCATGAGCCGGCGTCTTCGGATCGCATTCGAGATCGATCCGTCAGCTGACTTTCACGATCTCCTGAACAAGCTTCCTTAACTCCGAGGGGCACCTATGCTCAATTTGAAGCCCGCCAGCGGGGATGCTCCCGGCTGGACGAACCGGTTCATCTATGGGCCGGTCAGCCGGCTCACCAACTTCACGCTCAGCTGGATCCCGCGGGCCTGCAAGGCGGCCCTCTCGCTGACTGGCGAGCAGCGCCAGACCCTCATGTCGTGGGGTCTGATCGGCGGCGTCGTCATCCTCACCGCGCTCAAGTTCTGGTCGCAGCGCGAGATGCATCTGCATTGGAAGGAATCGATGAACCTGAGGCTCCAGGAAGAGGTCATCGACGGCCTCTTCTCGCAGTTGACCTGGGACACCGTCCTCCAAGGCGTATTCGTCGTCGGCATCGTCGCGATCGCGAAGGGCGGCGCAATGCTCGTCAGCATTAGCAAGGCCGGCGCGACGATGGACTTCCAGGCCTCCGGCAGCGCGGCCAAGACGTTGGCGGCCGAGAGCGGCGGCCTGTCGCCAACATCGCCGGCACCGGCGCCAGCTCCGGCACGAGCTCCCGCCACGCCACCGCCACCACCCTACCAGGGCGAGAGCATACCGCCTCCGAAGCCCGGGACGCCGGAGAAGCCGTCATGGCCCTGACCGACGAACAGATCGAGATCCGGCTTACTCAGGCCGATGGACTGCTTCGCGAGTGCATGGAGGCGCTCGCCATCCGTGCGCGCCCCACGCCGGTTCAGCCCGCACCTTCGCCGGCGCCGGCACCAGGACTGGTCACGCCGCCGATGGCATGGGGCGCAAAGGTCTCGCAGACGTTCCGCGATCGCATCCGGTGGATCTGCCGAGCGCCTGGGGAAGGCCTGTTCCCGTATCCGGACGCCGAGACCGACCTGATGACCTGCATCGCCTGGGAAAGCGGCCGGAGCTTCTCGGCCAGCGTACCGAACAAGGCCGGCTCGGGCGCGGTGGGATTGATCCAGTTCATGCCCAAGACCGCGCGGGAGCAGCTCGGCACGACGACCGCGGCGCTCGCACGCATGACGGCCGAGGACCAGCTCAACTACGTCTACAAATACTTCCGCTCGTGGGGTCCGGATGCCCAGCATCCGACCGGCGAGATCCAGAGCCTAGGCGACATGTACATGGCGATCCTCTGGCCGGCCGGCGTCGGCAAGCCGGACGACTGGGTGCTGTGGGATAAGGACGAGAGGCCGACGACGTTCCGCCAGAACGCCGGCCTCGATCTCAACCGTGACGGCGAAATTACCAAGGCCGAGTGCCTCGATAAGCTGCGCGCAATGCGAGCCGAAGGCCTCCGGCCGGGGAACGTCGGCTGATCCACATCTGGGGGGAAAGTCATGCTGCTGAGATCCTTTGCGTTCGTCGCAGTGGCACTGACGCTGCTCGTGGCAGTCGTCCACGCACGAGATGATCGCCATCCCCTCCTGATCGACGCCGGATCCACGGTCATCGAGCAGCCTGACGGCCCGCCGATCGCCATCCCGGATCCGTACGCGCGCTTCGCTCCCTGTCCGGTCACGCCGCAGAACTTTCCCATGCCTCAGGAGCGAACGACGTGACGAAAATCCGGATCTTCTTCTGCGAGCGCACCGGGAACGAGCACTATGTTCGCAACTATCGCTGCTCGGGCGGACATAAGACCGCCCGCACGGCTGGCTCGAGGAAGTGGTCCAGCCGCAAAATCCGCTGCAGCCAGTGCGACGAGCTGGCCGAGTGCCAATCGGTCTCGAGCAACATCGAAATGCGGCGCGTCGACACTGGCGAGATCTTCGCTCGGCCGTACGACCTTCCAGCCGGCGCGGTCTACGCTGACTGGGATCAATACGGCGACGATGACAACCCGCATAACTGGACGAAAGCGCCGGATGGCGAGGGCAGGCGCTATCGCGTGTTCCGCCCAGGAGCTGATGGCCGAGTGCTCGTCTGCGTTTTGCCGGACAAGCATCACTGGATCATCGATTCTCGCTGCAACAACTGCGGTTCGCCGAACGACGATGCGCACTGGTGCTGGGTGCGACACGGCCGGCCGGAAGATGGCACGCTTCACGTAGACAAGAACGGCCTCACCTGCAGCGCGGGCGCCGGATCCATTCAGACCAGCAACTGGCACGGTTTTCTCCACAATGGGGAGCTTCACACATGAGCGGCGACGGTTCAGACAAAATTCTCATGCAGTCGATCGGCTGCCTGCTCGCGATCGTCGCGATCAGCCTCGTCCTGGTCGTCGCCGTTGTGAAGGCGGTGGCGTCATGATCGTCGCGATCGCCAAGCTCTTCGGCGTCCCGAGCTGGATGGTCACCGTTGGCCTAGTCGTCCTCGCGATCGCCGGGGCCGGTATCGGCAAGTGCGCCTACGACCGAAGCGTCGTCCAGCGCCACGAGCAGAAGGCGCAGCTCAAGCAGGTGAAGCGAGAGCGGAAGGCCGACACGAACCTCCAGATCCAGACCGGCCGCGATGAAGCGGCTGCCCAACAGCGTCAAAAGGAGATCGAAAATGCGACGCGCAACATCCCTGACCAGGCTCCTAGTGCTCGGCAGCGCGCTCGCGCTTGTCTCGAGCTGCAACGACAGGCCGCAGAGCGCCGGCAACCTAAGCCCGCCTGCTAACCTGCTCCAGCATCCGGCCGAGCCGGAAATGACGGCCGAATCGCTCACCAGCGAGGACGCCTACGAGGCTCAGCGTGACGCTAAGATCGAATGGGGCCGCGCCAATGCCTCGGCCATCGATCGTGCGTGCTGGTGGTTCCAGGACGCCGGCGTCTCGATCACCTGCGCGAAGCGTCCGTAGGCCCAGCCGAGTGCGGCGGCGCGCATGACGCGCCCCTTAACCTTTTCCAACCAGGAGAGAACCCATGCGCGCGATCGTTCTCGCGTCGACGGCCATCATCCTCGCCAGCACGGCCCTGGCCTCCACTGATCCGGTTGTGGACACTCGCCAGATCATGGCGGGCACCGTCACGACGCCGAAGATCAAGAACGAGTATCTGAGCGGTGCTCGAGATGGGACCGCACCCTTCCAAGGTGCGCTGAAGGCCTACAAGGCCGTGCGCGCGGCCGAGGCTCCGCCACCGCCACCGCCACCGCCTCCTCCTGCGAACCCGCTGCTCGGCGAGGCGCCGATCGCCTCGAACTTCGACGTGAATTCGGAGCTGGTCGCCTCGTGGGGTTCTGGAGCAATACCGCCTTCGGCCAGCCCTGACGTGGTCGGCGCGTTCCGGTTCCTGTGTAACGCTGGCCAGCTGCTCTACGACGATCCAATCGTCTTTCCAGGCCAGCCGGGCAAATCGCACCTGCACCAGTTCTATGGGAACACCGGAGCCAACGCGAATTCCACGTACGCGTCGCTTCGTGGCGGTGGCTCTTCCACCTGCATGTCGCCGTTGAATCGGTCCGGGTACTGGATGCCCGCGATGTTGGATGGGAAGGGCAACGTCATCCGGCCCGACGCGGTCTGGATCTACTACAAGCGCCGGCCGATGTCTGATCCGGTCGTTTCCGATCCGACGAACCCGAAATACGAGGGCCAAGCAGTCGACCTTCCCAACGGGCTGAAGTTCATCTTCGGCTTCGACATGCTGACCGGGAAGGCTCCGACCGGCTCGCTCTATTTCAACTGCGACGGCAATGGCTCGGTTCAGGGCCACTATCCGACGATCGAAGCGGCTGTTGCGTCGGGCAATTGCAAGTCAGGCACGAATCCGGACCCGACCAAATCGACCGACCGGGCCCGCATCGGGGCGGTCGTCAATGCGCCGAGCTGCTGGAACGGCAAGGATCTCGACAGCCCGAACCATCGGGAGCACGTGACCTATGCCAGTTACGGATCATGGGGCTACGCCAAGTGCCCGTCGACGCATCCCTACGTGATTCCGGACTTCACGCTTCAGGCATGGTTTTACGTCGCGCCGGGCGATGACCTGAGCCAATGGCGACTGTCCTCGGACGAAATGCGTCCCGAGCTTCCGCACGGATCGACCTTCCATGCGGACTTCTTCATGGCCTGGGATCCAACTGTGAAGAAGATGTGGCACGACAACTGCCTCAACAAGAAGCTGAACTGCAGCGGCGGCGACCTGGGCAATGGCAGGCAGCTGCGCATGTTCACCGGCTTTAGCGTGGTGGCGAATCCGAGGCTGGTCCCGATCCCGCCGAATCCTGCCGGCGCGATGGCTGGAATGGAGCATTGAGATGGCTGACAATCTGAAGAAGCGCGGTCCGGCCGACGCCAAGCGCATCAACGTCCACGAGTTCTGGGAGCGGCGCTACTGGACGAAGAAGCTCGGTTGCAACGAGCCCGAGTTGCGAGCGGCCGTGAAGGCGGTTGGCGTGATGGCTGCAGACGTGAAGAAGCGGATCGCGGATCCGAGTTACGAGAAGCCGAAGAAGGCCTAGGTCTGCTGGGCGGCATGCACGAGGCTCGCCAATGCCTCGATTGCTGCTGCCCAGCCCTCTTCTTCGCCTTGCGCCTTCAACTCGTTGATCGAGTGCATGGCCTCAATGAAATAGCCGCGGTGGATGTAATCCGCCTCTCGCGGCGTTTCCTTGTCGACGATTCGCGCCAGCGCATCGATCGGCAGGCTGTCGAGCAGCTGCTCCAGCCCTTCGCGCTGCGGCGCTTCCCTCCATTCGAATAGGTGCTCAAGCTCTTCCCTGGGCTCGTCTGCGTTGATCCACGCGCCGGCGTATCTGCGGACGCGATAGATCGTTGTCGACGGTCCCTTGCCGTAGTCCAGGCTGTTGGCCTCGAACACGCTGCCGTCTGTTGGCGCATCGATGATCGGACGCCAGGTTGTCATGCAGCTTGTACGGGATTTGTACGCAAGTTCGTGGTTCGTTCGTGCTTTGATCTGCGCGTTCCTGCGGACATGGCCGGCCGTGGATCTCGCTTCCAGAGAGGGAAAGGTGGCGCACCCGACAGGATTCGAACCTGTGGCCTTTGCCTTCGGAGGGCAACGCTCTATCCAGCTGAGCTACGGGTGCTTGGGAGCCGCGCTTAGCCTTAGGTGGCCTTAGCGGCAAGCCGGGTCAAGGAAACCGGCGAGCGTTTCGTGCAGGCGGTGGCGCGCCGAGCCGACCACCATTCCCACATGGCCCGAAGGGATGTCCGCGACCTGTCCCGCAGGTGCACTGGCGGCAGGAGTAATCCGGTCTTTCGATGCCGTGCAATTGAGCACCGGCACGGAAATTTCGTCGGTCATCGGTTTTCCAGCGACGTGCCATTTGCCGGTGCCGGGCAGGTCGGCTCCGAAGAAGTCCTCGATCAGCTGACGCGCGGCGGGAAGGGGCAGTGGCTCACCCTCGTTCGCCCAGTCTTCGAGAACGACGAAGCGACGGGAATCGGCACCGCTTGGATCGAGCTTAGAGAAGCCCGCGAATTTCGAAACCGTTCGCGATGGATCGAGCGACCAGAAGGCCGCTTGAAGGACCTCCATCGGAAGAACCTTGAGCGATACAGCGGCGGCTTTTGCAGCGCTCCAAAGCTCAAGGAGGGATTTGCGCGAGTCTTCGGGATAGTTCGAAAAGCGCCAGGGAGAGGCAATTGTCGCGACGCGCTCGACAGCAGCGATGTTGGCCGCGGCAATCGCCATGGTCCCGCCGAGGCAATAGCCGATCAGCGCCGGCGGTTCCTCGAGCTGCGAAAGCAAGGGCACAAGCAAGTGCTCGACGTGCTCGCCGACATTGAACCCGGCTCGGTCGCGCGCCTGCCCCCAATCGAGAAGCAGGCTTCTCCGACCCATCTTTGCTACTTCGGACGCGAGCGACACCTCCTCGTCGAGATCGAGCACGTCCGGGGGATTGATGAGAGAAGGCACCAGGATTGCAGGAGGTCCGTGGCCTCCGTGATCGCGCAGGACAGCAGGACCGACTTTTCCTTCGACAGGTCTTGGTGCTCGTGCGTGCAGTCGAGAGGCACGTTCGTATGCCGCCAATCCTTCGAGCGCCTCCCGCGCCAATCCTGGCTCCCGCTCGCCCACCATCCGTACCATTTCGAGAAACAGTGGCAGAGGCCGTGGCGCGCGTTCATGTTGCGGCGCACTATGCTCCGGTAGTAGGTGCTTGTTCGGGGAGTTCTCGGAGCAGTTCATGGCCAGGTCTTCGGACAAGGTGATTATCAAGAAATATGCTAACCGGCGTCTCTACGACACGGAAAGCTCTTCCTACATCACGCTCGACCGTCTTGCAGAAATGGTTCGCGAGGGGCGCGAGTTCGAAGTCGTCGACGCGAAGACCGGCGAGGACATCACTCGTCAGGTGCTGACTCAGATCATCGTCGATGAAGAAGCGCGCGGGTCGACGATGCTTCCGGTGAACTTCCTGAAGCAGCTGATCGGGCTCTACGGAAACTCGATGCAGGGCATGGTCCCGCAATATCTGGAAGCCGCCATGGATGCGTTCCAGCGCAACCAGAGCGCGATGCGTGACGCATTCGGCGGAAAGGTCTTTGCGGACTTGGCCAAGCGCAACATGGAGATGTTCGAAGGTGCGAGCCGCGCCTTCTCGGCCTCGCAAGCCAAGCCGAAGCCCAAGGCCGAAAAACAGCCAAGCGAGGCCGAGATCGAGCAGCTTCGCGAAGAGCTCGCTGCATTGCGGGACAAAGTCGACCGACTGACCAAGTGACAGGAATGAAAGTGAAAAGGTTCGCGCTCGTCGCGATTGCCGGAGCGTTCGCGTTCGCGCCGTTGGAAGCTCAAACGACTAGCGCCGACTTCAGCTACTCGCCGGTTTCACCCGGGGCCTGGACTTACCGGGCTGTTGCGGGTGGAAGCGAAGCCGCGTTCGTCGATGGCGGGGGCACGACCCGGATCGTGTTTGGCTGCGGAAAGCTCACGCGCCTCGTGACGATTTCGCGGGTCAGTGCTGCGCCAGCGGCAAGCATGTCATTCTGGACAAGCACCGTGACGCGCGATCTCGCCTCGCGCTTCGATCAACCTTCCGGACGGGTGATTGCGCAGGTCGGGGCGCTGGATCCGCTGCTCGACGCGATCGCATTCAGCCGGGGCCGGTTCGCAGTTTCGATGCCCGGATATCCCGCCCTCGTGCTTCCGGCCGGAAGCGAAGTGGGCCACGTTGTCGAGGATTGTCGCGGCTGAATTTTGAGGCACGCGAATTCCCGAGAATTGCAGATTTGCAGCGCATTACAAGTCTTGTGATTTGCGTGTCGGCGAATCATTCTTCCTTCAGCTTCAACGCAGCGAAAGGAGGTGATCCGATGTCTCATGGTTCAGCAGAGAGGTCGGAAAGGGGTGTTCGTCGGCCATAGGCGCTGAACGGACGGCCATCACCTTCGGCCGCTGACCATGTTCGAGGGGATCGTTGCTTTGGCAGCGATCCCCTTTAACGTTTTGGACAATCGAAAACATCGGAATTACAGGCACGGTTCGTTGCGGAAACGGAACCGTACGGCAGTTGAAGTGTCTTTTGCGAAACACCGAAAGGAAGGTTTGCGATGGCTAAGTCCACCACCGGGAAGCGGTCGTCTTCTTCAAAGAATGATACACTCGACAAACTCGCCAAGGCCGCGATGAGCAGAGAGATGCTCGCCGCGGGTTTGGCAGCGGCGGCGGCGGCGATCAGCGCAAGCCCGGCGGCGCGTCGCAAGATCCGTGACGCGGGTCTCGATGCGGCCGATACGGCTCAGGCCGCGGCAAGCACCATGGTCTCGAGCGCATCGAAGCTTGGCTCGTTGATCGCCGAGGCTGTGGCCGACGCGGCTCAGCGCGTCCTTTCGGGCAAGTGGACGGACGAGGGTCCGCAGGCTGCCGCAAGCACTGCCAAGCGTTCGAGCGGTTCGCGGGCAAAGAAAGCGACCTCGTCGCGCTCGACTGCCAAGCGCTCGACTTCGACCGCCAAGAAATCGACGGCGACCCGCGCCAAGGCTTCCAAGCCTGCGGCGGCCCGCAAGGCTGCCGGTGGAGGGACGGCTCGCAAGCCCGCCGTACGCAAGCGTTCGACCACGGCACGTCGCGGGGCTTCACGCCGCGGCGGCGGAGCCGGCGGCACAACTCCAGGCGGCGGCACTCAAGGCTAGGCTTTAGGCGGCGCGGTCTTCGAACTGGAGCCGCGCCAGCCGCGCATAAAGGCCGCCGCGGCGGGTAAGGGTCGCGTGGGTGCCTTCCTCCACGATCGCCCCGTGATCCATGACGACAATTCGGTCGGCCGCACGCACGGTCGCGAGCCGGTGCGCGATGACGATCGTCGTCCGGTCGGCCATCAAGCGGTCGAGCGCGTCCTGGACAAGACGCTCGCTCTCCGCATCGAGGGCGGAGGTTGCTTCGTCGAGCAGCAGCAAGGGCGCGTTTCGAAGCAGCGCTCGCGCGATCGCGATTCGTTGACGCTGTCCTCCGGAGAGGCGCGCACCGCCCTCACCCATAAACGTATCGAGGCCGTCCGGTAGGGCGCGGAGAAATTCTTCGGCATGGGCGTCGCTCGCGGCCTGCCAGATTTCGTCTTCGCTCGCGTTCCAGTTGCCGTAGCGAAGGTTGTCGCGAGCGGTCGCCGCGAACATGACCGTTTCCTGCGGCACCAATGCGATACGCTGGCGAACATCGGCAGGATCGGCGTCACGAAGATCGACGCCGTCGAGAAGCACACGGCCCGACTGCGGGTCGTAGAAGCGCTCTGCCATCTGGAAGATGGTCGTCTTGCCCGCCCCCGATGGACCGACCAGAGCGAGCCGCTCGCGCGGCTTCACCGTCAGGCTGAAGTTCTCGAGCGCCGAGACTTCACGCCGAGTCGGGTAGTGGAACGTGACATTCTCGAACGTCAGCTCGCCGCGCGCGGGTTCCGGCAAAGGCTCCGGATTGGCAGGCGCCCGAATATCCGGCTCGGCTTCGAGTAGCTCGGTGAGCCGCTCGGACGCACCGGCTGCGCGAAGGAAGTCGCCATAGACCTCGGAGAGGGCACCGAACGCGCCGGCCAGCAGTCCGCCGTAGAGAACGAACGCGGCGATCGTGCCTCCGGTCATCCGCCCCGCCGCGACGTCGATGGCGCCCTGCCAGATGATCATCGTGATCGCTCCGAACATCAGGAAAATCGCCGTCGCGGTCATCATTGCTCGAAGGAGGATGCGCTTCTTCGCCGTTCCGAACACCCGCTCCACGGCTTCGGTAAATCTTCCGGCCTCGCGCCCTTGCTGTCCGAAAGCCTGCACGATCTTCATCGAGCCGA
The DNA here is from genome assembly GCA_035694565.1 of Sphingomicrobium sp. GTDB lineage: Bacteria > Pseudomonadota > Alphaproteobacteria > Sphingomonadales > Sphingomonadaceae > Sphingomicrobium. The sequence continues at coordinate 900 of DASSFK010000136.1, read as the reverse complement.
GGACCTCGCTGGTGACCGCGCCGACGTCGGCGATCCGATCCTGGCTTCGAGTGGAGATGGTCCGCACCCGGCGTCCAAGAATGATGATCGGTCCAAGCGCAAGGGGCAGGCCAAGCATCATCAGACCGGCAAGCTTTGGTGACAAATAGACAAGGATTCCCACGCAAGCGACCGCGAGCACGGCATTGCGAAGCGCAACTGAAACGGTCGTTCCGACGACTTGCTCGATGATCGTCGTGTCGACCGTGATCCTGGAAGTGATCTCGGCCGGCCGGTTTTCTTCGAAGAAGCCAGGGGACAGTCGGAGCAGGTTGCGATGCACCGCCAGCCGGATGTCGGCGACCGTCCGCTCGCCCAGCCATGACACGAAAAAGTATCGGACCGCCGTGGCGATCGCCATGGCTCCGACCAGCATCAGCAGATATTCGAACCAGCGCGCGATATCGCGCGTGGACCCACCCGTGGCGAAGCCTTTGTCGATGATGAGCTTGAATGCGATCGGAACGCCGGCGGTCGCCGACGCGGCCACCAGAAGGGCCAAGGCCGCAGCAGCGATATGGCCTGGATACTTGGTCGCGAAGCTCCAGACCATGCGCAGGTTCTTGACCGAGCGGCCTGGCGGTCGATTTGGGGCGTTTGCCATCGGCGCGGACTAGCAGCGCTGCGGCTGTCCCTCAATTGCGCACCGCAACAAGTGCAGTGCAACATCGCTACTTGCGGGGGGAGCAAATGGGGTCCACATCGGTTTCATTCCGGTGGTGATGAGGGTTCCCGTACATGCTCTATGACGCCTACGAAGTTCAGCGCTCGTTCCTTGCGGGCGCGAGCAAATTGGCGGGCATGAGTGCGGGATGGCTGAATAATCCAGCTAATCCATTCGCTTATGCCTCGATGAGCCCG
>DASSFK010000135.1:0-8889 GCA_035694565.1 Sphingomicrobium sp. | reverse complement strand
CGACCTCGCCGTGTTGATTCCGAGAACAGTGACACCCGGCAGCTCGTGGACAGGGCAGAGCGTGTCGTCGATGTAGCGCTTGTACCGCGTCAGCGGCGAGAGGAAGCGACGGAAGACGTCGTACAGCGGGACGTCGTGATTACCCGGCACGGCAAGCACGTCATGGCCAGAGTCGCGCAGGCGCTCGAGGAAATCGCAGGCCTCCTTGAACTGCTCGGTCCGCGCGCGTTGCGTGAAGTCGCCGCTAATGACGACGAGGTCCGGCTTTTCTTCGTCAACACGCGCGGCGACGGCATCGACCAGACGAGGATCGTGCGCACCGAAGTGCAGGTCGGACAAATGGATCAGCTGGGCCATTCGACAGCAACGCGTTGGCAGGCGCCCGGTTCACCGCCTAAACGACGAGCATGGACCGTACCGAGGCGAACACCGGCACTCGCGAAGTCGCCGAGCGGCTGCGCTTCGATGCCGAGGCACTTGATCGCTGGCTCGCCGAACATGTTCCGGGTCACGATGGACCGATAGAGGTCAGCCAGTTCAAGGGCGGCCAATCGAACCCGACTTATCGCATCGACACCGCGCAAACCTCCTTGGTCCTCAGACGAAAGCCACCAGGCACGCTCCTGCCCGGCGCTCACGCGGTCGACCGCGAATATCGCGTGCTCGCAGCCTTAGGCGCCCAGGGCTTTCCCGTGCCGCGCGTCTTTGGCCTGTGCGAGGATGAGGACGTCATCGGCACTGCATTTTACGTCATGGACATGGTGCCCGGCCGAATCGTCTGGGAGGCACATTTCCCCGGAATGAGCCGCGAGGATCGTGCCGCCCACTTCGACGCGATGAACGCAACGATCGCAAAGCTTCACGGCTACGATCCGGAAACGATCGGTCTCGGAGACTTTGGCAAGCCCAGCGGATTCGTCGAACGGCAGGTCGCACGCTGGTCGAAGCAATATCTCGGCGACACGGATGCCGGCCGAGTCCCCGCAATGGATCGGCTCGTCGATTGGCTCGGGCGCAATCTACCCCGAGACAGCCAGCGCTCCAGCGTCGTCCATGGTGATTATCGCTGCGACAATATGATCTTCGATCCCGACCAGCCCATCATTCGGGCAGTCCTCGACTGGGAGCTGTCGACGCTCGGGGATCCCGGAGCAGACTTCACTTACCACCTGCTGATGTACCGCATGCCGGGCGGCCCGAACTTCAGCGGCCTTGCCGGCATGGACCTGCCGGCGCTCGGCATTCCATCAGAGGAGGATTACGTCGCCGCTTATTGCCGCCGCACCGGCCGCGATCATCTTCCCGACAAGGATTATTTGATCGTCTTCTGCCTGTTCCGCCTCGCCGCCATCCTTCACGGGATCAAGGGAAGGCTCGCACGCGGCAACGCATCGTCAGCTCATGCGGCGCAAATGGTGGAACGCCTGGAGCCGTTGGCAGAACTCGCCTGGACCGAAGCGCAAAACGCGCAGCTTTGACGCATTTCAGATCATCCTCAGGACTTGCTCAGGCCTTTCGGAACGAGCCCCCCTTAGGGTGCATGCCTCATCTTCGATGGAGGCAGACGTGGAAGCTATCACCGACATTGTCGCCGGCTCACGCTGGAGCCGCTGGCGGGTCATTATGTGGGGCGCGGCCGCATTCCTTCTGATACTGCCTGCAATCGCCATGCAGTTCACCGGCGAGGTGGCCTGGGACGCGCGCGATTTCACGGTCATGGGCGTGATGCTGGCAACGGCCTGCGGCACTTGTGAACTGGCGGCTCGGGCATCGAGCAACGGGGCTTATCGCATTGCTGCAGGCATTGCCGTGGGAACCGCATTCCTGACGGTTTGGGCGAACCTGGCGGTAGGAATGATCGGGTCCGAGGCCAATCCATACAATCTGGTCTTCGCCGGAGTGATCGGGGTCGCCCTCCTCGGATCGATCCTAGTCCGGTTCGATGCGACCGGAATGATGAGGGTGATGATCCTCGCCGCGGTCGTTCAGGCTGCCGCCGGAGCCGCAGGGCTCACGGCGGACCCGCGCGGCGCAATCGTCACCATGGCCTTCTCGGGTTTGTGGCTGCTGTCGGCGCTGATGTTCCGGGTCGCTGCGCGGCAATTGTCGGAATTTGCAAGGTAACGCCTGCGCCCGCCTGGAGGAAAAGAAAATGCCCTCCTCGAACGCTCGAGGAGGGCATCTTCAAATTGGCCCTTATTTGCCAGTGGCGGTCGTGCTCACCGGAAAGCCGCGCCGCTTGAGCAAGGCGTTGACGTCCGGATCGCGGCCGCGGAACTGGCGATAGGCTTCCGCGCGGTCGGTCTCGTTCCCAGTCGAGAGAAGATATTTCTTGAAGTTACCGGCGACCTTCTTGTCCCACGGGCTGCCCGCTTCCTCGAAGGCGGCCCAGGTGTCGGCGTCCATCGTTTCCGACCAGAGATAGGAATAATAGCCGGCCGAGTAAGCGTCCGACGAAAAGAGGTGACCGAACTGGGGCAGGCGGTGCCGCATCACGATCTCCTTCGGCATGCCGATTTCCGCCAGAGTCTTCTTCTCGAACGAATCCGGATCGACCACGCCGTTGGGATCGGTGTGCAACTTCATGTCGACGATCGCCGAGCTTAGATATTCGACCGTTGCAAATCCCTGGTTGAACGTCTTCGCCTTCTGAATCTTGTCGACCAGAGCTTGCGGCATCGGCGCTCCGGTCTGGTAGTGCTTGGCAAAGCGCTGAAGCACTTCCGGTGTCAGGAGCCAGTTCTCGTTCACCTGGCTGGGATACTCGACGAAGTCACGCTGCAGTCCACCGAGGCTCGGATAGCGGACGTTGATCAAGAGGTAATTGATGGCATGCCCAAACTCGTGGAACAGGGTTTCCGCGTCATCGAGGCTGATCAGCACCGGCTTACCGGCTTCGCCCTTGGTGAAATTGTTGTTGTTCGACCCCAGGACGATGTTGTCTCCAAGGAGGCTCGAACGGCTGCGATACGTCGTCATCCAGGCGCCCGAACGCTTCCCGTCGCGCGCGAAACCGTCGAAGTAGAACAGGCCGACGACCTTGCCAGAACCCTGGTCGGTCACCTCGAACGTGCGGACGTCCGGATTGAACACCGGAACCTTGCCCGTGTTTTCCTTGAAGCCGAGACCATAGAGCTGGCCCGCCGACCAGAACATTCCGTCGACGAGATTGTTGAGCGCGAAGTAAGGCTTAATCTCGTCCTGGCTGAGGTTATACTTCTGCTTGCGGACCTTCTCCTGGTAGTAGCGATAGTCCCACGGCTCGATCGTGATCTTGTCGCCCAGTTTGTCCGCAAGCGCCTGCTGATCGGCGACTTCTTCATGCACCCGGGCCACGGCCGGGGTCCAGACCCGCATCATCAGGTCCATCGCCCGCTCCGGGGTCTTGGCCATCGTGTCCTGCATCCGCCGGTCGGCGTGGTTCTTGAAGCCGAGGAGCTTCGCGCGGTCGGCGCGCAGCTTCACAATCTTGGCGATGATCTGGTTTGTGTCGTTGGCATTGCCGTTGTCGCCGCGGTTGACGAACGCCCGCCAGACCTTCTCGCGAAGAGCGCGATCGTCGGCGAAGATCAGCACCGGATCGACGACCGAGCGCGTGTTCTTCAGCGCATAGGTTCCGGCCGGCTGCTTGCGGTCCTTGGCCGCGTTGGCGAGCGCGACCTTCACGTCGTCGGGAACGCCCTTCAGCTCCGCCTCGCTGGCGCTGATGTAGGTGCCTTCGTCGGCGAGAAGGCGCTCATTGAACGTCGAGAAGAGCGTCGCGAGCTCCTGGTTCATCGCCGATAACTGCTGCTTCTGCGCCGGGTTGAGGTTGGCACCGCTTCGGACGAACGCGTCATACGAGCGGGTCAGCAGGCGATCCTGCTTGGCGTCGAGCCCGAGCGAGGCCTTGCGATCGTACAGCGACTTCACGCGCTGAAAGAGCTTCTCGTTGAGGTTGATCTCGTCATCGGCTGCGGACAGCTTCGGCGACCATTCCTTGTCGAGTGCCTGATATTCCGGACTCGACATATTGTCGGTCATCACGGCGAAGACGGACTCGACGCGCCCCAGCCGCCGGCCGGCCTTCTCCATCGCCTCGATGGTGTTCTCGAAGGTTGGCGCCGCCGGATCATTGGCGATCGCCAGATACTCCTTGCGCTGCTCGTCGATCGCGAACTGGAACGCCTGTGGAAATAGCGCCGGGGTCACTTTGTCCCAAGGCGGAACGCCGTCGTACGGACCGCTCCAGTCGGCCAGGAGGATGTTGTTCGGAGCAGCCACAGCGGCCGAAGCAGCCGGAGCCTGCGCATTTGCGACCGAACCAAGTGCGGCCATGGAAAGGATGGCCGTCGTGGCCAGCAGCATCTTCATATTACCCCTCGCTCAGGATTCTTTTGCGGCCCACATTGCGGATGAGCCGCCACGCGGCAAGCGGGCCTTCGACGAACGGCAGTTAAAGGTCCCCGAGTGAACCTTAGGCTGTCAGAATTGCATGAAAATCAGTAACTTGACGTCTATAGCAAGGCCCTCGGCCCGCCTTGCTTCGACGAACGCGGGAATGTCCTCGCGAGTGACCAGATGGACGTTGATGTCCTCATGCTCGGTGCCTCCGCCCTCGCCGATCTTCCGAAGGCCGTGAGCGCGAACGAGGGTGAAGCTTTCCGACAGCATTCCGGGAGAAGACTGGAACTCGCCGAGCACCTCGATTCGCTCGGCGGTGTAGCCCGTCTCCTCCTCCAGCTCCTTCACCGCCGTGCCTTCGACCGTCGCGTTCGGATCTTCGTCGCCGACGAGACCGGCAGGCAATTCGAGGCACCGCTTTCCAACCGGAACCCGGTACTGGTCGATGAGGACGATCCTGCCGTCCGTTTCGGCGACGATGACGACGGCGTTCACGCTTCCAGTCCGCGAGACATATTCCCAGCGGCCGCGCTTCAGGGTGCGGACGAACTTGCCCTCCCATTTCACCTCGAGTGGGGCGTCGCGATCATCGGTCATAGTTCGATGAGCTTGTCGGGGATCTCATTCGTGTCCGTCGCCGAACGCGGGAAGTGCTCTGAAAGCACCACGCCGACCCGTTCGATTGCAGCGACGATGCCGTCGCCCGGCCTGCCCGCCTTCACTTCGACCAGCAGCGCGGCCATGGCCTCGCCCCAGGTTTCCGGCGTGGTCACCTTGGTGATGGCTTCGTCGGCAACAATCTCGGCGCGCCGTTCGCTCAGCGACAGATAGATGAGAATGCCGGTGCGGCCGACCGTTCGTCGTTCGGCACCAGATTTGAAGGTGGCGATCGCGCGCCTCCGGACTCGCCGCTCCTTGGTCGCCGAGGGCGTCAGCAGCAGCCTGAGCGGCATGTACTTGAGGATCAGCAGAACGACCGTGAACTTCGCCACGGCGAGGATCATGAGAAAGGTCAAAAGCTCGCGCGGCGTGGTCTCCGTGCGCCAGCTCCCGAGGAACAGGTTCAGCCACCATTCCAGGCACGACGGACAAATTGCGGCCCAAGCGAGAACGGCGATCAAAACCAGCACCGCCCAGTGCAAGGCGACATCGTGATAGCGATCGCTAAGGTCGGTCACGGCAGCGATGATCTCGCCGTCGCTTTTCGCCTCAGCCACCGCGATCGCGGCGCTGACTTTCGCGTGATCCTCTTCCGTCAGCTTCACGATCACCAGCTTCCCCCTGCGCCGCCGCCGCCGAACGAACCGCCGCCGCCCGAAAAGCCGCCGCCTCCACCGCCCCAGCCGCCGCCGCCGCCGAAGCCTCCACCGCTCCAGTTGCTGCCACCGCCACGAGATCCGCGACTAAGCTCGTTGAGCCCCCAAAGAACGACCCACGGATCGACACCGCCGCGCCGCGACCGATACCGCCTTCCACCCCTCAATCCCTTCGAGAGAGAGCCAATGATCGAGAATAAGACGACTACGATGATGATGATGGGAACTATGGGGACGCCCTGGTTCCTGCGCCCGGACTGTTGCTGCTGCGCCTTGGCGATGTTCGCCTTTGCTTGTTCGGGCGGTAGCGACATCTGCTTGATGATCGCATCCGAGCCCGCGACGATTCCGGCGCCGTAGTCGGGCGGGTTCTTCTTGAATTCGGGAATGATCTTCTCACGCACGATTACGCCGGAGACGGCATCCGTCAGAAATGCGCCGGCGCCGTAGCCAGTCGCAATCCAGACCTTCCGCTCTTTCGGAGCGATCACCAGGAGGACGCCGTCGTCCTTCTTCTCGTCGCCGAGCTTCCAGGCACGCCCAAGCCGATAGGCGTAGTCCTCAATCGGATAGCCCTCGAGGCTGTTTACCGTCGCAACCACGAACTGGCGCCCGGTCTGGGCCTCCAGCGTCTGCGACTTGCTCGAAATGTCGAGTTCCTGCTCCGGCCGGAGCAGGTTCGCCTGATCGACGACGCGCCCGGTGAGCTTCGGAAAGTTCTGCGCCGAAGCGGGCGCTGCCAGCGCGAAGAACGCCAGCAGCAGGGCAACGAGAGTGCGGGTCACGTCAGCTCGCGTTGAAGTTCACGTTCGGCGCCTGCTCCGAGCCGGCCGCCGCCTGAAACGGAACTTTCGGCTTGGCGCCGTAGAAGATCTTCGCTCCGATCGCGTCAGGGAAGGTGCGGATGCGGGTGTTATAGGCCTGCACCGCCTCGTTGTAGTCGCGACGCGACGCGTTGATGCGGTTCTCGGTGCCTTCCAGCTGGTCCTGCAACGCGAGGAAGTTCTGGTTGGATTTGAGGTCCGGATAGGCCTCGAAGGTCGCAAGCAGACGGCCGAGCGAGTTCCCTAGCTGGGACTGCGCCTGGTTGAACGCCTGCACCTTCGCTGGATCGCTAAGGTCGTCCGCATTGAGCTGCACACGCGTCGCGTTGGCGCGGGCATTGGTGACTTCCGTAAGAACCGTTCGCTCCTGCTGGGCATATCGCTCCACGGTCCGGACGAGATTGGGAATGAGGTCCGCGCGACGCTGGTAGTCGGCCTGCAGGTCGCCCCACTTGGCATTCACATTCTCTTCGGCGGTTGGGACGCTATTGAGTCCGCAGCCGGCGAGGCTGAGAGCGGCAAGAGGAGCAAGGAGGCCAAATCGACGCAGAGCGGTCATTTCGTTTCCCCTGAGGAACAATGGGCGCGGTAAGTAGAGGTGCAAGGGCACGGTTTCAATGCTGTTCTACGCGAGCAACACACTTTGGTCGCTGCAAAGCTTCCAAACGGCCATATCTGCGCTAGGCTCCGCTCCGCGACGCCAAAGGAGAATCCTCATGCTGAAGGAATTCCGGGACTTCATCGCTCGCGGCAACGTGCTCGACCTCGCCGTTGCCGTCATCATCGGAGCGGCATTCGGCACCATCGCCACGAGCCTGACCGGCGACATCATCATGCCGGTCGTCGGAGCGATCTTCGGCGGGCTCGATTTCTCGAGCCACTTCGTCGTGCTCGGTCAGATCCCGCCTGACTATGCTGGATCGATAACGGACTACGCCGCGCTCAAGAAGGCCGGAATCCCGGTGCTCGGCTGGGGCCAGTTCCTGACGGTCGTGATCAACGTCCTGATCCTCGCTTTCATCATCTTCCTGCTGGTGAGAACAGCGAACAGGATGATGAAGAAACCGGAAGACGCTTCCGCGGGGCCGACCGAGGTCGATCTCCTCACGGAAATCCGCGACGAGCTGAAGCGACGCTAGTCGATGTTGTGGCTGTGGATTTCCGTCGGCGTCCTCGTCGTCGTTCTACTGGTGTCCTGGGCTCGCAAGAGGAAGCAGCGGGCGACAGTGACGGAGTTCCGCACGCATTTCCCGCACATCGCGAGGCTGAGACTCGTTGCGGCCTGCCGGGGCCTCGATGGATTGCTTCAGGAGTCGGACCTGCGCATGCTGTTCGACTGGATCCTGCTGCAGCTCTATGGGCGGACCCAGACGTCCGATTTCGGGGAACTGATTCGATGGACCATCGAGCAGGGCGAAGGCGAAGCCCTGCAACTCGTCGCCGAAGTCACCCGCGATGCTGTCGACCGCCTGCCCGCACCCGTGCTCGCTGTGATCGACGACTGTGAGGGACGCACCGTCGCCGGCGTGATCCTCGATCAGGCGCTGAGCGAGTCTGGGAAGCGGATGAAGTCGGCTCGAGCTCAAGCGGCCTGATCATTTCGGCCTGCCGTTGAAGCCCGCGGCAGCGCGCAAGGCATCGCCGTCCATCAGCACTCCGTCGCTCATCACCTGGTCGACGTGGCGGAGGTCGCCGATCCGCTTCGAAGGATCGCCGTCGACGAGTACCAGGTCCGCTTCCTTGCCAACCGTAATCGACCCGGTGCGCTTGTCGGCCTTGACGTTGCGCGCAGCATTGATGGTCGCCGTCGCGAGCGCCTGACCCGGCGTCATGCCGCCGTCGACATAAAGCTCGAGCTCACGAACGATCTCCATCCCGTACCCGTCGGTTCCGGCGACGATTGGAGCACCGGCCGCACGAAGCTTGTTCACGTAGATGCCCATCTTCTTGACGCTCGCCTCGGCATCCGCGCGGGTCATGCCTTCGGGATAGGGGATAGGGCCCGACTTGAAGCCGCGCTCCAGAGCCGCCGGAAGAGTTCCGACATAAGGGACGTAGGCCGGCTGAACCTGGCCCGCATTGGCGAGCAAGGTCCCCTCGACGACCACAAGCGTCGGATCGAGCGCAATCTTCTTATCGGCCATCGTCTTGATCACCGTCTTCATCGGCTCGGCGTCGAGGTCGACGTCCTTGAAGTATTTCCCAGGTCCGGTCAGCCGCGCGGTCGTGTTCGACTTGGCGACGATCGCTTCGGGCATGGCCTGCATCGTACCGAAGTAGATGTGCGTGATCTCGTCATAGCCGGCGTTGATCGCGTCGAGCGTCCGCATGCCTGCAGGGATGTGGCCGTGGACGTGCAACCCAAG
>DASSFK010000134.1:0-5516 GCA_035694565.1 Sphingomicrobium sp. | reverse complement strand
GCCGAATTTCTGTAGCGCCGCTGTCACAATCCACAGGGAAGTGACGGCTGTGCAACGACTGGCCGTTGACAAGTCGAAGCTGCTCTGCCGCGATGGGCCCACATTGGTCAGAAGGGGGCTTCGATGACCGCTCGGAAGATTCGCGCGCTTACATTTGGATTTCTTGCATCGACTGCAATCGCCACTCCGGCCTTTGCTCAGGACCCGGCACAGGCGCCGGCACCCGACACCGCGACGGCGGACGCAACCGCAACCGCAACTGCGCAGCCGGCGCCCGCTGTCCAGACGCCGCCGCCAGCGCAGGTGACGGACCAGGACTCGAATGAAATCATCATTACTGCGCAGAAGCGCGACGAGAATCTTCAGGACGTTCCGATCAGCGTGCAGGCGATCGGAACCCGCCGGCTCGACCAGCTGAACGTCTCGAACTTCGAGGATTACACCAAGCAGCTGCCGTCGGTCAGTTTCCAGACGTCAGCGCCTGGCTTCACCATCGTCTACATGCGTGGTGTCGCAACCGGCGGCGACGGCAACCACACGGGTTCGCTGCCTTCGGTTGGTTCCTATCTGGACGAACAGCCCGTCACCACCATTGGCGGAACGCTCGACGTCCACATCTACGACGTCGCCCGCATCGAGAGCCTGAGCGGTCCTCAGGGCACCCTCTATGGTGCATCAAGCGAAGCCGGCACGATCCGCATCATTACGAACAAGCCTGAGCTCGGAGTGACCGAGGGGCGCGCCGATGCGGAGATCAACACGGTCGCTCACGGGGGAATGGGCGGCAGCCTCGAGGGAATGATCAACCTGCCGGTGGCCGATAACATGGCATTCCGCGCGAGCGGCTTCTGGCAGCGGGACGCGGGCTATATCGACAATGTCCACGGCACTCGCGACTATTGCGGCGACGTGGTCACGGACCCCGATACGGGCGACACGATCGGCTGCGTTCACAATGGCTTCCACGCCGACAACGCCGCCTTCGTCAAAAACAACTTCAACACCAACACGACCTACGGCGGGCGCGCTGCGCTGAAGATCGATCTCGACGAGAATTGGACGATCACGCCGACGATCATGCACCAGCATTCAAAGACGAAAGGTGTGTGGTACTTCGACGAGCGGCTCGGCGACCTGGAAACGCAGCGCTTCCGCGAAGAGCCCGGCATCGACAAGTTCACGCAGTACGCGCTGACCGTCGAGGGCAAGGTCGGCATCTTCGATATCACCTATGCCGGCGCTTACATGCATCGGCCGAACCACTCGATCAACGATTACACCGACTACGCGGACGCCTACGACGCTTATTACGAAAGCTACGGCGGTATCGCGAATTACCAATATTACTTCGACGACAATGGCGACCCGATCGATCCGCGCCAGTACATTACCGGCGGCAACAACTTCAAAAAGCTGAGCCAGGAGCTTCGGGTCGCAACACCGGCCGACAAGCCGTTCCGGGTCATCGGAGGTGCCTTCTACCAGCGTCAGGCAAACGATATTCTTCAGGAATATCGTGTCGATAACCTTGCTGCGGATCTTTCGGTCAATGGCCGTCCGGGGCTCATCTGGCTGACCAAGCAAGAGCGCATCGACCGCGACTACGCTCTGTTCGGCGAAGCCAGCTTCGACGTCACTCCGCAAATCACGCTCACCGCGGGCACGCGTTGGTACAAGTTCGACAATACCGTGTTCGGCTTCGCCGGATTCGGCCGCAACCCCGACTTCTTCCAGGGTGCGGACGACAATCCGCCGCCGAACGCCGCGGGCAGCAGCAGGACGGGCGTCGCCCAGTGCTACACGACCAGCGGCGACACGCTGCGAGACTCGCAGCTGAACGGCACCGACCTGACGCTGATCATGGACGGCGTCCTTAACGGCACGCCCTGCATCAACGTCGCGGAGTTCAAAGACGGGAAGCTGAAACCGAAGCAGAGCAAGGACTCAGGCTTCACCTATCGCTTCAACGGAACATGGAAGCCGCAGGAAGACCTGCTGTTCTATGCAACCTGGTCGAAGGGCTTCAGGCCTGGCGGCATCAACCGGCAGCCGGGCCTTGAGCCATATGATCCCGACTTCCTCGTGAACTACGAGCTGGGATGGAAAACGACGTTCGGCCCGCTTCGCTGGAACGGCGCGATCTTCCACCAGCTTTGGGAAAGCTTCCAGTTCAGCTTCCTTGGCGAGAACAGCCTGACCGTCGTGCAGAATGGCCGGGATGCACGGATCAACGGAATCGAGACCGATCTCAGCTACGTGCATGACGGCCTGACCCTGAACGCGGCGGCGGCTTACACTGATTCCAAGACCAAGCAGAACATCTGCGCGGTCGCCGCGGACGAAGCTCCCGACTGCGACGGGGTTCCGGGTGACGAAATCACCGCGCCCAAGGGAACGCGCTTGCCGGTCACCCCGAAGTTCAAGGTGACTGGGACGGCCCGCTATACCTGGAACCTTTGGCAGGGCAGGGCGCACGGCCAGATCGGAATCGTCCACCAGGGTTCGGCTCGTTCGGCCCTGAGGACGGCCGACAACGAGCAGACCGGCACTTTGCATGCTTACACTCTGGTCGACCTCTTCGCGGGATACGACTGGAGCAAATACAGCGTCGAGCTGTTCGCTACGAACGTCTTCGACAAGCGCAACGAACTGTCACGCGGCGTTTCGTGCAGCATCTGTACGAACGTCCATATCGTGCCCGGCCGGCCGCGTACCTTCGGCCTGAGGCTCGGTACGAAGTTCTAGGGGGAGCGAAGAGGCGCCTGACAGCGTTGGGCGCCTCACGTGACGACTTACCTTAAACCGGCGCTGTTCGTTGTCGCATTGGTCCTTTTGTGGCTGGGGATGCTCCTGCTTGGGGCGGGAACGGTCGATCATCGGATTTTGCTCGACCTCTACGCGGGCCACCGGCCCCTGCTGGCGGATTCCGCGCGGCTGATCACCATGTTGGGTGACGGGCGTGTCGTGACCCTGTTCGCCGCCGTCGGCGCGATCGTCCTCATCCTTCGCAAGCAGTCGTGGCCGGCGCTCGTTCTAGTCGTCGGTACGGCGCTGGGCAAAGCGGTGACGGAGCTCCAGAAGTATGAATTCAACCGGCTGCGTCCGGATGAGAATCCGCACCTCGTCGCAGTCCACAACCTCAGCTTTCCCAGCGGCCATTCGGCCAATGCGATGATGACCTATGTCGCGCTCACTTTGTTCCTCGCTGCGGGGGAGCACCGGCGATTCTGGTTCGTTGGGGCCGTGACCCTCGCTCTTCTTGTCGGACTGAGCCGAGTGATGCTCGGCGTGCACTGGCCAAGCGACGTCGTCGGCGGGTGGAGCTATGGGCTGTTCTGGGCGTTTCTGATCTACGTCATAAGCCGGGTGGGGCGGAGGACGGGGAGAGCAACATGACCGCTCGACGGCCTTTCACCACGCTCGCAGCAGCAATCTTTCTGTTGATGGCTCTGGTCCACCTTTACCGGCTCTTGTTCGGCCTCGACGTGACGGTCGCGGGCACGCACATCCCGCAGACGGTCAGCTGGCTCGCACTCGCTTTCACCGGGCTGCTCGCCGCGATGTTGTACCGCGAAGCTAGACGTTGAAGCGAAAGAGCAGGATGTCGCCATCCTGCACGACATATTCCTTGCCCTCGGCGCGCATCTTGCCGGCTTCCTTCGCGCCGCTTTCGCCGCCGAACTTGATGAAGTCGTCGTAGGCTATGGTTTCCGCGCGAATGAAACCGCGCTCGAAGTCCGAATGGATGACGCCGGCCGCTTCCGGCGCCTTCGCACCTTTGTGGACGGTCCATGCCCGCGATTCCTTCGGGCCGGCGGTGAAGAATGTGATCAGGCCGAGAAGCGCGTAGCCCGCGTGGATCATTCGATTTAGGCCGGTTTCATGGAGGCCGAGGTCCGACAGGAAGGCGTCGCGCTCCTCAGCCGGAAGGGTTGCGATCTCCGCTTCGATGGCAGCTGAGATAACGACGGCCTTGGCGCCTTCGCTGGCGGCCTTTGTGAAGACGAGCTCCGACAGTGCGTTGCCGCTCGCCGCTTCGCCTTCGTCGACATTGCAGACGTAGAGGACTGGCTTTGCCGTCAGCAGCTGGGCGCGAGCGAGCGCTCTTTCCTCTTCGATATCCTTGGGCCTGGTCAGGCGCGCAGGTCTGGACGCGCGAAGCAGGTCGAGCGCCTGGCCGAGGACGGCCGCTTCGATCTTGGCTTCCTTGTCGCCTTGCTGCGCCTTCTTCACAAGGTTTGGCACGCGGCGTTCCAGGCTGTCCAGATCAGCAAGCATCAGCTCTGTCTCGACGGTTTCCGCATCTGCGATCGGATCCACCCGGCCTTCGACGTGAGTGACGTCTCCGCCCTCGAAGCAGCGCAGAACGTGAACGATTGCGTCGACCTCGCGGATGTTGGCAAGGAACTGGTTGCCGAGGCCTTCGCCCTTGGATGCTCCGCGGACGAGGCCGGCAATGTCGACGAATTCGATTTGGGTTTCGATTTCCTGAGCCGACTTCGCAATGTCCCGGACGCGGTCGAGGCGCTCATCCGGAACGGCCACCCGGCCGACGTTCGGCTCGATCGTGCAGAAAGGATAGTTCGCCGCCTGCGCCGCCGCCGTTTCGGTCAGTGCATTGAAAAGCGTGGATTTGCCAACGTTCGGCAGGCCGACGATGCCGCAGCGGAAGCCCATGTGATCTCCGAATTCTTGTCACCAGACGCGGCGATCCAGCACTGGATCGCGTCACTGCGCTCGTGATGACGGGGTTTAGGGGCGCTTTAGGGAAGCGGCGCGATTTCCTCAACCGCGGTTTGCAACGTGGCAAATGCATATTTAGCTGGGCGGATGGCAGACCTTTCCGCTTTCCCGATCAGTCACCGCTGGGCCGCCCGGAATTCCAACATCCTCCAGCTTTATTCGATCAACTCGCCAAACGGTGTGAAGGCATCGATCATGCTGGAGGAGACGGGGCTTCCCTACGAGCCGCATCTCGTCGTCATCGGTGAGAATGAGAGCTGGACGCCGGAATTCCTGTCGTTGAACCCGAATGGAAAGATCCCGGCGATCATTGATCCCAACGGGCCGGACGGTCAGCCGATCGGCCTGTTCGAAACAGGAGCGATCCTTATCTATCTGGCCGAAAAGTCGGGCATGTTCCTGCCGGACGGGCGGCGACGGTACGAGACCATTCAGTGGGTCTTCTGGCAGGTCGGCCACGTCGGGCCGTTCTTTGGTCAGGTTGGCTTCTTCCACAAATTCGCGGGCAGCAAATGGGAGGACAAACGGCCGCTCAAGCGCTTTGTCGACGAATCCAAGCGGCTCCTCCAGGTGCTCGACGATCGGCTCCAGGGGCGGGAGTGGGTAATGGACGACTATAGCATCGCCGACATCTCCCTGCTCGGCTGGGTGCGGAACCTCATCGGGTTCTACGCAGCTGGCGAGCTGGTCGATTTCGGGTCGATGAAGAATGTCCAGGCCTGGCTGGAGCGTGGTCTTGCGAGACCGGCCGTGCAGCGCGGATTGCTGATCCC
>DASSFK010000133.1:0-3653 GCA_035694565.1 Sphingomicrobium sp. | reverse complement strand
ACCACAATTGCGAAATCGCAAAGTACAAATGCAACTTTCAACGCGAATGTAGACTCGTGAATCGATGTTACGGCGCGGAAGAATAACTGCGCCCCGGCTGGATAAGGGCTCGGCACTTCTGCATTGTTCAGAGTGCGCGTTTCGGGAGTGTGCAGGCCGGCAAACGAAGGTTCACTCGGAATTACGATATAAGGGTTATAGCCAAGCCGTTGCACGCGGCCGTCCCAAAGATATCGATGAATGTCGTCATCCAAACCCGGTGGCATGCACAGGAATTGAACATGCCACAGACCAGACAGGGCAAGGCCGAAGACGATGACGCGCCTTGGAAATTCTGGTGTGGAGCGGAACTCGCGGATGGCCAGGAGGTAAGCGACGCCAGCAACGGCCAGAGGAATGAAGAATGAAAATTCACCCGTACGGCTGAAATTGCGCGAGCAGATCGTCATCGCGACAAGCAAGATGGAGCCGAGTCCATACAACCTGTGCGAGGATGTGAGTCTCACAGGTCTCCCGTACATTGACGAAGTTGCGCGACTGCTTGGTGCCATTCGCCGAACCAGCCTGCCGTCCTCGGGGCTTTCGAGGGAGCGAGCCGTAATTCGCAAGCCAGCCGGACCAGGTCGTTTGCGACGTCGATGTCATAGAAGGGTTCCGTGAAGCCGGTTGAGAGTTCAAGGAACTTCGTTCGCGTCAGCAATCTGTCGAGCGCACTCCTGGTTCCCATGCGATCGCTCTCAAAGAGCGTCGCGTGAGCGGCCTTGGCGCCCACCAGATAGTAGCCACCGTCGTGGGTCGGCCCGACAACCAGGTCGTGCGTGGCAAGTATTTCGAACGCGCAGTCCAGAATCGATGGCGCGAGGTGTGGACTGTCGCTGTTGAATGCGATGACATGCTGCCGGCCGGCGGCGGTGAAATGTCGAAAAACCGAGGTAAGCCCTGCCGCGAGACCTTCACCTTTTTGCGCCACGACTTGCACCCTATCTTCTAATAGGTGCGCCAAATCCTCCTGATCCAACTCCGGGCACATCACCGCGACCTCCACGTTCGTTAAGGACGTTGCCAACGCGAGGGTGTCCTGCAAAAGGCAACGGTACAGCGCTGTCACCGCGGAAGAAGGAAGGCTCTCCATGAGGCGGGTCTTGACCATGCCAGGCCTTGGGGCTTTTGCCATAATCACCAGCGTGCGGTGCGGGTGAGAAGAACTCACGGCTTTCTGGCTGCAGGATTCCATTAGGGAAGGATCCATCGGGACTTAGGCTGGCCGCGGCGTTTTTGTCTTTCGACGTCCAAAATAATAGCGCACGATCCGGCTCAGGATGAACCACGCGGCTCCCAACGTGCCCTTCACCGTGCCGCTGATTTTAGATTTCCCAATGCGCGGGTGGTAGCTCACCGGGACTTCGACGATACGAAAGCCCGCAATTGCACCTTTCACGATCATTTCCACCGCCCAGCCGTAGGTCGCCTCTGCGAGGGCGAGGGCGCGCAGCACATCCGCACGGCCGGCGCGAAACGGGCCCAAATCAGTGATCTTCACGCCGTACAAGAGCCGGATCAGACCGGCGGCCAGGCGATTTCCGAATGACTGGTGCCACGGTAGCGCGCCGCGGTTGCTAGTGCCGCCAAAGCGCGAGCCGAGCGTAATGTCAGCGCGTCCCTCGAGGATGGGAGCCAGGATCAGCGGCAACTCCGAAGGGCGGTCGCTGTAATCTCCGTCTAGAAAAACGACGACATCGGGATTTTGCGTATTTGCCAGCCCTGTCAAACAAGCGCGCCCATATCCTCGGCGTGGTTCCTCGATGACTCGTGCCCCCATAGTCCCGGCGAGATGGGGAGTTCCGTCAGTGGAATTGCTGTCGACAACGATGACCTCCGTGACGAGAGCGCGAGGCAGATCGGCAAGCACACGGCCGATGGCCTGCGCTTCGTTATGCGTGGGAATGACGACCGATACGCGCACGCAGGTTCCTTGATCACCACCATGGAGACTCGGGACGCCGCCGTGCCAGCAATGAGTCGACGCCCCAGGCGCGACCGGCGCGTCCTATTGCGAGTCCGAGCGATGCGAGCACGGGAACCAGTAGTTCCCAAATCCATGACGTGCCCAATTCTGAGACCCAAAGGCTGGCGAGGAAGAGGAATGCGACAACCGCGACTGGACGCGTAAGCAGGCCGATGACCAGCAGGATTCCCAGCGAGAGTTCCGTCGCGGCCTGCACCGGAGCTGCCATGGCTGCATGGCTTGCCATCAGTCCCATGACCCACTTCCATGCCGCCGGCGAATGGCTCGACTTGATGTAGTAATTGATGACCCCTGCGTAGCCCGCCGGTGTGTAGCCGCCCTTCCCCAGATTCTCGAAGAAGACCCAAACGAACATCGCGCCGATGGTTATGCGAACCAAAGCCAACCCTTTTGCAGCGGCGGATTGGCCGGCGAAGCTGACTAGAGCATTCTGTGATGGGGTTGGGTTTGTCGTCATTCTAGGCCTCTGTGGGGTGGATTCGAACCGGCGACCGAGAGCGCAATCTTAAACTATCGGGCCGATCTGTGCGAAATGGATGTGATCACCGACCGAGACCGTGCCCTACCGCGTGTTTGCCGCGGCGTTCGTCAATTTCGCTTGATGATAAAAACGGTTTTATCGTCAATACGATCTTCCTCGCCCATTTGTCGCAGCCGATCGTCTCGTTTGACCGCATATTCAAGCAACGCATTGCATATGTCCTTTGCCGGCAGCAGGTTGTGTTCGCGCATGACCTTTTCCAACTGCAGCCGCTCCTCCTTGTCGGTGCCGTCATAAACGCCGTCGCTGTAAAGGAAGAGAATGTCGCCCGGACTCATCAGAGTTATCTCGGCCACATCCGAGGGGCTGGTCCCCTGCCGAGATTCCAGGGAGAGGTAGCGGTTACGATCCGGATGATGTTCGGAAACCTGCACGCCCAGCGGCAAAAATTGCACCATTCGGCTTCTATCAATCTCCATGAATTTGCGGTATTCAGCGGAGAAGACCAGCGGCGGCGGATGTCCAAAATTCACGAACCGAAAATAGCCATAAGGACGTACTTCACCGTAAAGCATGGTGGCAATCTCCTGCGCGTCCTCGTTCTCGCTCCTGCCAAGTGCATTCCGAGCGGTGACTGACTGTGCCAATCGCAAATTGATTCTCTCGAACAACTCCCGGGTCGTTTTTCCCCGGTGATCGAGTTCGGAAAGCATAAGCGCATGAAACGTGTCGTGAACTGTGGATGCGATTTTCGCGGAAATGATTCCGTGTCCTTGAGCGTCTACCACCAGTACGCCCGCCGTACTGTAAAGCGCATGAAGATCTTCGGCGACCCGCACCTGCTCCGAACTGCGTGCGGCTCGATATTCGATTTCCATTTCCGGTTTATAGCCCGGCTTCGAGTTCAACCATGCGACATGGTCGTCCACTGAATTGCGTGCTGGAGTACCGGCTGGAAGCGGCTCGAGGTAGTCCTTTGATCGCTGCAGTGCCCGCTGGATGCGGGCGTCGATATCGTAACGTTGCTGGAAATTTATGTATTCAAAGAGGTCGCCGCCGACCGTTCCGGCGGGAATAGAATTGCCGTACATCTCGATTCCTTGCACATGAGGAATCGCCCCTTCGACGGGCATCAGCCGCTTGCGC
>DASSFK010000132.1:0-8274 GCA_035694565.1 Sphingomicrobium sp. | reverse complement strand
GCCCCTTATCACTGGTTCTAGCGCCGGAAGGGCGAGCGTAGCCGAATGCCATCGGCGGTGCTTCTTTCTGTCCGCGGGCGACGCGTCAAGGCGGGGATGGTTTTTGCGGGCCGTCCGACTATGACGCCGCGCATGGCTTCTCAGGACTGGAGCGCGGTCGACGCGCACAGAGTGCAAACCCTGGAATCGCTCTTCCAGGGCAACCCGGACAGGTTGTCGGCCCTCTCGCTCGAGCTTGGCGGGATCTACTTCGATTGGTCGAAGACGCATCTGGATGCGGAGCTGCTCGAAGCCTTCGTTGCAATCGCGGAAGCAGCAAACTTCCCGGCTGCTCGCGATGCCTTGTTCTCGGGTGCGACCGTCAATCCGACCGAGGGCCGGCCCGCAGAGCATGTAGCCGAGCGAGGAACGGGCAAGGCCGATGCCGTTGAGCTTGCCGGAACCCGGCGTGCGCGGATGCGGGCGCTGGTCGATGCCATCGAAGCGGGAGCTTTCGGCGACATCACCGGGGTCCTGCATATCGGTATCGGCGGATCGGTGCTCGGCCCGGCGCTGCTGGTGGATGCGCTCGGTCGCAGGACCGATCGGGTTGACGTGCGATTCCTGTCGAACATCGATGGCCAGGCTTTCGACGATGCCGTCTCGGTGCTGGATCCGGAAACGACCCTGATCGTGGCGGCATCGAAGACATTTACGACTGCCGAGACGATGGCCAATCTCGATGCGGCGCTCGCCTGGCTGCAGGAGGCGGGTGTCGACGATCCGTTCGGTCGAGTGATCGCGGTGACCGCAAGTCCGGAGGCGGCGCTCAACGCGGGTATCGACGAGACCCGGATCCTTCAATTCAGCGAGGGAGTAGGGGGCCGTTACTCGCTGTGGAGCGCAGTCGGCGTTTCCGCCGCCCTGGCACTGGGATGGAGCGCGTTCGAGGAGTTGCTCGAGGGAGCGGCGGAGATGGACCGGCACTTCCGCTACGCCGAGCCGTCGAAGAACGCACCCCTGATCGCCGCCTTTATCGACCGTCTCTACGTTCGCAAGTTCGAGTGCCAGACGCGGGGTGCCTTCGCGTATGACGAGCGGCTGCGACTGCTGCCTTTCTATCTCCAGCAGCTGGAGATGGAGTCGAACGGCAAATCGGTGATGCTCGATGGCTCTCCTGTCGATCAGCCCACGGCCCCGGTGACCTGGGGTGGAACGGGTACGGATGCCCAGCATGCGGTCTTCCAGCTCCTTCACCAGGGTACTGTTCTTGTTCCCGTCGAATTCATTGCGGTTACCGAGTCCGAAGACAGCCTTCCCCCCGACCATCACCGGCAACTTCTGCTGAACGCCTTCGCCCAGGGCGCTGCGCTCATGCGTGGCCGGCAGAGCGAGGATTCACATCGCAGCTATCCGGGCAACCGCCCGAGCTCGACCATTCTGCTGGACCGGCTAGACGCCAGGACGCTCGGCGCGCTCATTGCCTTCTACGAGCACCGCACATTCGCCAATGCGGTGCTCCTTGGAACCAACCCATTCGACCAGTTCGGGGTCGAGCTCGGCAAGGAAATCGCGCGTAAGCTCGACGAATCCGCTGACGAGAGCGCGTTCGATGCCTCGACGCGGGCGCTGATCGAGAGAGCGGGACTATGAGACGGATTCTCTTCGCGAGCCTGCTGACGCTGTCTGGCAGCCCTACGACAGAGAAGCATTTCGTCGTGACTGCTGACTTCAAGGGGCGGGCTGCGTGGTTCGAGTCCGTCGAGGAGCCTGGGAATTGAACGACTTTGACCTGTTCGTAATTGGTGCTGGCTCAGGCGGCGTTCGTGCGTCGCGCGTGTCCGCCAGCTACGGCGCCCGCGTAGCGGTCGCCGAGGAGCACAAGGTCGGCGGCACCTGTGTCATCCGCGGCTGCATCCCGAAGAAGCTGCTCGTTTACGGTGCACATTTCGCCGAGGATCTCGACGACGCGGCCATGTTCGGCTGGGACGTGCCGGAGAAGCGCTTCGACTGGGCGGTCCTGCGCGACAATGTCCTGGGCGAGGTCGCACGGCTGGAAGGCGCCTACACCGAGACTCTGACCAATCATGACGTGACGATCTTCAAGGAGCGCGCGACGCTGACCGGGCCGAACTCGGTCAAGCTCGCATCAGGCAAGTCGATCACGGCCGACAAGATCCTGATCGCCACCGGCGCCCATCCACTCATGCCGAACTTTCCGGGCATTGAGCATGCGATCAGTTCGAACGAGACTTTTCACCTCGAGAAACTCCCCGATCGCATCGTCATTGTCGGCGGTGGCTACATCGCAAACGAGTTCGCCGGCATCTTTCACCAGTTCGGCAGTCATGTGACTCTCGTGAACCGAACCGACGTGCTCTTGCGCGGCTACGACCAGCAAGTCGTCGATCGCTTGATCCAGATCTCGATCCGGAAGGGGATCGACTTCAAGTTCAACTCCAAGATCGACGCTATTGAAAAGCGCGATGACGCAAAGCTGCACGTCAGCATGACTGGCTGCGACGACCTTGAGGCGGACCAGGTGCTGTTTGCCGTGGGACGCCAGCCGAATACCCAGGGGCTTGGCTGCGCGGAGGCTGGGATCGAGCTTGGCGAGAAGTGCGAGATCAAGGTCGATGACGGCAACCGCACCAATGTCCCGTCGATCTTCGCCGTTGGAGACGTAACCGATCGCGTCCAACTGACGCCCGTTGCGATCCGGGAGGGCCAGGCGTTCGCGGATACCCATTTCGGCAAGAAGCCTCACAAGGTTGATTATAATTGCATTCCGAGTGCCGTGTTCAGCCATCCGCCTCTGGCGGGTGTAGGCATGACCGAGGGCCAGGCTCGCAATCGGCTAGGTTCGGTGAAGACTTTCACGTCCGACTTCCGCCCGATGAAGAACGTCCTCGCCGGCCGGAACGAGCGGTCGCTTTACAAGCTCGTCCTCGATGGAGAGACGGACAAGGTCGTTGGCGTGCACATGATCGGGCCTGACGCGCCGGAGATCCTTCAGGCGGCGTCGATCGCGGTCAAGGCCGGGCTCAAGAAGTCCGACTTCGACGCGACCGTCGCGCTCCATCCGACCATGTCGGAAGAGCTCGTCCTGATGAAGTGATCAGGGGTTGCGGGCTGCGACCGCGCGGCTTCCATCGCTCCTGATCAGCTCAAGCTCGGTCGCTGTGTTGCCTGCCACCTTGAACTTCACCCGCTGCATCGGGTCTTCGACAAAGGCGAATTCGTTCGGTCCCACCGCGACCAGCCGACCCTTTGGTCCGCCTTCGCGCTGGAAGACGAGCGCGCCGTCGTCACTGGTGATGTGGCGGACACCATAGACGCCGACATATTGGGGCAAGGGCAGGGCCGTTGAGACCGGCGTGATCTGTGCTTCGATCACCCGGGCGCTGCCTTCCATGATTTCCTTGTCCCGGCCGGTGGCGGTGGCAGCCAGTTTCCGGAGCGCGCTTACCTGCGCGACTTCGAGGGCATCGTCCTGGCTGGCCTTGATGGTCGGCGCAATTCCGACCTTTTCCCAGTCCTTGCCGGTCGAGGCGAGGACTGCGCGTCCCACCGACACGCTGATCACGTAACCGCCGGTGACCGGGAAGAATTCGTTGCGGTAGCCCGCACCCGCGGTCGTTTCGCCAACCAGTTCACCGAGCCTGAAGCCGCTGACGTGGCCGATGAACTCCTCCGCCGCACTGGCGCTCCGGCCGCCGGTCAGGATGTAGAGCGGCTTGCCGGCGAGGCTACCGGTAGGCGTTGCGAGGCTGTTCCACGTGTCGCCTCTTTCACCGCGCATGTAGAAGGTCACGATCGGCGTGTTCGGCTGCAGGAAGTGGCTGATCATGTACCGGACGGCGTCGGGGCTTCCGCCGCCGTTCCTGCGCATGTCGATGATGATTGTGTCGCCGCCTTTCAGGAAGCGCATCGCATTATCGTAAGCTTCCCTGGTCTTTTCGCCGCCCCAGAAGAAGCCGATCGTCTCCATGTAGCGGATGTTCCCGGGGAGGACCTTCAGCTGCAGGATTCCATGGTTCAGGCGATCGGCGAACCGGATCTCCTCCGGAGTCGGCGGTGCGTCGTCCGCGCCTGCACCACGAGGACGTGCCGCAAGCTCGGCCGCCTGCCTGGGGTCCGGACGCAGTCCGAGGTGAGCGTCGTGAGCGACGGCATCGAGGTCGGCGTTGATCCGTTCGGCAAGGACATTCGGGTCGCTCACGTTGTAGTGCCCCTCGGCGAGGCCCCGCGACAGTGCGGCCGCGAGCTTCGGGCGCAAGTCCGGCAAGACGTAATTCTCATTGAGGACTCGCGTGACGTCGGCGACGACGGCTTTCGCGTCGACGGACGCGGGGGTGGCGGTCGTCGCCTCCTGCGCCGCCGCGCTTGCGTTCGCCGGGATCAGTGCGAGCGCTGCCGCGCCGGCCAGCTCCGTCATTTTTCTCATTACCCCACTCTCCGAAGTCTCGTTCGGCGTATTACTAAACTAATACGGTCGCTCGTGGTGCGCAAAGACGATGCGCTTCGTGCCAAATTTTGGCGCTGGGCAACGGCTGGCGGTGAGGAGAGCCCGTCTCTATAGCCGTCCGGCAAAAAGCGGTGGGGACTTGATGGAATTCGACGTTATCGTGATCGGCGCGGGCCACAACGGCCTGACCTGCGCCAACTATCTTGCGGCGAAGGGACTGAAGGTAGCGGTTCTCGAGGCGGCCGAGACCGTCGGCGGCGCGGCAGTCACGGACGAATTTCTGCCGGGCTTCCGCAATTCTGCGGCGAGCTACACGGTCAGCCTGCTTAACCCCAAGGTGATCCGCGACCTCGAACTGGAGCGTCACGGCCTAAAGGTCGTCCTTCGCAAGACCGACAATTTCCTGCCCGGTGACGGCGACTACCTTCTGTCCGGCCGCAATGGCCTGACCCGCAAGGAGATTGCTCGGCATTCGAAAAAGGATGCGGAAGGCTATGACCGCTATGTTGCCGACCTCGATGCGGTGGTCGGCCTGTTAAAGAAATGGCTGCTCCGTGCCCCGCCGAACGTCGGCGCCCGTTTGAGTGCAATTCCGAAGGTCCTCACGCTCGGCAAGGACATGGCTGGCCTGTCGCTTGCCGAGACCCGCGTCGTCCATGATTTCGCGCTTCGAAGCGCAGGCGAAGTGCTCAACCGCTATTTCGAGACCGATATCGTCAAGGCGCTGTTCGGCTTCGACGGAGTCGTCGGCAATTTCGCATCGCCCTACGCTCCGGGCAGCGCCTACGTCCTCCTTCACCATCTCTTCGGCGAGGCGGCTGGGGTGCCCGGTGCCTGGGGCCACGCGATGGGCGGCATGGGCTCGATCACCCAGGCCATGGCCCGCTCGGCACGCGAGAAGGGCGTCGACATCCTTCTCGGGACGCCGGTCGAGGAGATCATCGTCGACAAAGGCAGGGCTGCCGGTGTCGTCGCGGGGGGCAAGGCCTGGCGCGCCAGCACCATCGTCGCCGGCGTCAACCCGAAGCTCTTGTTCGATCGGCTGGTTCCTAAGGGCTCGGTCGACTCCGACGTGCACGACCGCATGCACCACTGGAAGGGCGAAAGCGCGACCTTCAGGATGAACGTCGCCTTGTCGGAGCTGCCCAAATTCACGGTGCTTCCGAAAAAGGGCGATCACCTGACTGCCGGTATCATCATGGCGCCAAGCCTCGGCTACATGCACAAGGCGTGGCTTGATGCCGAACTCAATGGCTGGACCAAGCAGCCGATCGTCGAAATGCTGATCCCGTCGACGCTGGACACGACACTCGCTCCAAAGGGCAAACACGTCGCGTCACTGTTCTGCCAACACTTCCGGTATGACCTTGGACCGGGACGGAGCTGGGACAAGGAGCGCGAAAAGGCGGCAGACGCGATCATCGCGACGGTCGATGCCCACGCGCCAGGGTTCGCAAAGTCGATCATCGGCCGGCAGATCCATTCGCCGCTGGATCTCGAACGCCGCTTCGGTTTGATCGGCGGCGACATCTTCCACGGAAAGATGAGCCTCGACCAACTCTTCAGCGGTCGCCCGATGGTTGGTGCGGCGGACTATCGGATGCCGCTCCGCGGACTTTATCTGTGCGGATCCGGCGCACATCCGGGTGGAGGGGTTACCGGCGCTCCTGGCCACAATGCCGCGCAGGCAATCCTCGCCGACCGCAAGCCTTGGAGCAGGCGCAAGCCGTGACTCCACCGCTCGCCGGGATCCGCGTCCTCGATCTTTCGCGAGTCCTCGCGGGACCGTGGTGCACCCAACTCCTTGCCGATCTTGGCGCGGAGGTCATCAAGATTGAACGGCCCGGAGCGGGTGACGATACCCGCCACTGGGGTCCGCCGTGGCACGGCGAGGGAGACAGCCGTGTCGCTGCCTATTTCCTGAGCGCCAATCGGGGGAAGAAGTCGGCGGCGATCGACTTCGCCCGGCCCGAGGGTGCGGCACTCGTTCGCAAGCTCTCCGAACGAAGCGATATCGTCGTCGAGAACTATAAGGTCGGCGGGCTGAAGAAGTTCGGCCTCGACGCGGAAAGCCTCCGCGCGGCCAATCCGAAGCTGATTACTGCCTCCATTACCGGCTTCGGTCAGGACGGTCCCTACGCCGAGCGCGCGGGTTATGACTACATCATCCAGGCGATGGGCGGGCTGATGAGCATCACTGGCCAGCCCGACGGGACGCCCGGCGGTGGCCCGATGCGCGTCGGCGTCGCGGTCGTCGACCTGTTCACGGGGCTCTACACGACAGTTGCGATTCTCTCGGCCCTGTTTCGGCGCGAGCGGATCGGCGAGGGCGCTCATATCGACATGGCCCTGTTCGACACGCAGCTCGCAATGCTGGCCAACCAGGCGTCGAATGCATTGGTTTCGGGCAGAGACCCGCCGCGACAGGGCAACACGCATCCGAACATCGTGCCGTACCAGCCTTTCGAGGCTGCCGATAAGCCACTGGTCATCGCCATCGGCAACGATCGGCAGTTCGCCAAGCTCGCCGAACTTTGCGGTCATTCCGAATGGGTGAGCGACGACCGTTTTCTCAACAATGGCGCTCGCGTGGCCAATCGCTCCGAGATGGTGCGGCTGGTGTCCGAATGCATTCGGAAGAAGAGCGCGAGCGAATGGTTCGCTCAGCTCGAGGCCGCGGGCATTCCCGCTGGACCGATCAACACCATAATCCAGGCTCTTTCGGACGTGCAGGCGCAGCATCGCCAGACCGTTCGGACCCTTGCCGGGATGCCGACCGTGGGATCGCCGGTACGTATCGACGGAGACCGCGCGGATTCGGACCTCCCGCCGCCGGGGCTGGGAGAGCATACGGCTGAAGTCCTGGCCGCTCTCAACGTCGATGCAGCCCAAGTCGATCGGCTGAAGTCGGAAGGCGTGGTCGCCTAGCTATTCCCTCAGTCCGTCGACGAGCACGTCGAGCTGGTTCTGGCAGCCGTGATCGACGAGCACCTGCGCGGCTTCGACCGGATCCTTCGGCACTGCTGGGATCATCACGAATTTCACGCTTTCGGTGCCGCGATCGGCCAATGCGAGCTTGTAGTCCGCTCCCGCCGCGACCTTGATCGATGCCGGCCAGTCCGCGGTCGACTTGCCAGCCGGCCAGTCGACGGTGGCGGAAGCACCCGAAGCCGGAGTGATGGTGAGCGTGCTCGCGCCCTCGGACTCGGGACGCCACAGCTTGAGCGGGCCACTGGCCGCGCAGATCGTGCCGCTCTGGGTTACGTCGACGTTCCAGGGGCTCGGATTGAGCGCGAGCTCGCCCGAGCGCATCGCCCCAAAGCGGGAGCGGCGGTTCGCAGCCATCGCCAGGCCTTCCGCGCTCGAGGACGCTACGGGGAACGTGCCTGGCCCTCGCAAGCTGCGAGCGCTGCTCGGTCCGACGAGCGTCACGCTGTCGCCCGGCTGGAGCGCAATCTTCGCCGTGTCGGGAAGCGCCTTGCCTGGCGGGTAGCTCTTGGCGGACGGGCCAGCCGACCGGACGACGACGGCCTTTGCCGCCAGAGGCGAGCCAAGAGCCGTGAAAGCCAGGATCGCGGTCGCCATGAGCGCTGGAATTCGCAAGTTCATGCTGTGCCTCCTCGGATGCTCACTGAGCATTCGCGACATTGTATTTCACCGCTTCCTGCGTTGTCAGGCAGCGCCGCGTCGACTTGTCTCCGCCGGTCGCGACGGCCTTCTGCTTGTACATGACCTCGGTCAGCAGCTTGCGCGACACGCCCATCTTGATGAGGAAGTCATTGTCCTCGCTGGCGAGCATCGCAGAGTCCTGTTCAACGTCGCCGATC
>DASSFK010000131.1:0-5338 GCA_035694565.1 Sphingomicrobium sp. | reverse complement strand
CGGCCCACGGGACGAATTTCCGTCCTGCATGAGCTGCAAGCGGTTCATTACAACCGGACAGTCAAGGGAGCAGGTTAGCCTGCCGTTTGACGCCGCACATAAGACGCACGAACTGAACGGGCTCTACCATTTGGAGTGCGCACGTCCCTATCTGAGCGTCATTCGAGCGATGGAAATGCTGACGCGCTGGTCACGCTAGAACCGCAGGAACACAGACAGGAATGCCGCTATGCCGATCAAAATAACGGCGTAAGCTACGATATAGGTCGGCTTGTGCAGAGATCGATCAGCCTTGGCCGCGATTGCCGAGAAATCCCCCGAGCGCATGTAGGTAACAGCGATGTGATACTGCCACAGGAAGATCGACATGGAGACCACACCTGCGCCGATGAGAATCAGGCCAAGGTCTCGGGGAATATTTATTCCGAGCCGGCCGACGACTTCAGCCTTGTCCCGGACTTTTTCGAAGAACTGAGCGACGGTGAAACCGAATCCGATCAACGAAACCGACGTTCGCACTGCCGCCATCAACGTCCGCTGAAGCCCGAGCATGGTGCGCATCCAGGCGAAGTGATTGCTGACGCTCGGCTGGACATCGAACCGACCCTCTGGCTCGCTCATTTCCCTACCTCCGGCTCCGCCTCGCCATACTCGGTTATGTCGCGTCCCAAGAAGTATCCGAGCGCGATCCGGATTGCCGCTATCGATCCGAGTTGACCGATGTCTTCCCAGCTCGGCGCGATCACTGTGTCGATCAGGTCGGCGGCAAGGGCGAATTCGAGGGCAAGCAAAATCCACGCCGCGTAATGAAGCCAGATTTCGCGAATGCTGGGTGCCAGCCCGTTCCCCTTCCGTAGACAATTTACCACGGCGATCACCGCGCGAACGCTTCCGACGGCGACAATCGTCACCATGATGATGTCGACACCAAGCGCGACATATTCGGCGACCTGATGGATTCCTTCCTCTAGCGTCACGAGGCGGTTCCTTTGGAAGGTCCGCCGTCCATTGATTTGGCGTGTGCCCACTTACTGTAGGCCGTGCTGATCACGATGCTGACAAGCAGGAACAGGACAATGGCCAGCAAGACCTGTGGGTCGGCGAAGTTCTTGTGCGCGATCAAACCAGCGATTCCGGGGTGTCTGGTCGCCGCGGCCTGCGATAGCGCGACGCGATGGCTCGGGATCCTTCCACCTAACCAATGGCCTGCGGCGATTCCGGCAAGGACAGTAACGATGATCACAATGAGGCCGCCGTCCCCGATCAAGCCGGCTAGTCCGGATCCCATTTTGATGAGTATCAGCAACGCGATGGGAATGAGCAGCACATAGCCTGTAACCCGCGCGATCGGGGCCAGCTTGCCCGCCAGTGCCGGCCAAATTCCGCTCACCGTCAGGCCGACCAGCATCGGGAGCAGGACCGACTTGGCGACGAACAGTCCTACGTCCAGAACCGAAATGTGCGCTGTGTGGTAGGAAATGGCGCTGAGGATCGCGATCGTTGCGGGAACGACGACGACAGCGGCAATGAGGAGTGTAAGGTAGACCCCGTCAACGAACGGTCTGTCCGCCCCCGCTTTCAGCATCTTCCCCGGGGCAAATGGTGCGAGCGGCGAGACGGCCATCAGCACCAGGCCGAATTCCGTCATCAGCTGCATCGGCAGCAGGCGACAGAGAACGTAGGCAACGAGCGGAACCACCACATTGACCGCGATAAAAGCGCGCAGAAGTCGGCGCGGATACTTGAACGCGTACGTGAGGTCGCTCCACCGCGCCTGCAGGCCGATCGACAGCACGATGAGGAGCAGGCTGATCTGGACGGCGAGGGCGACCAGCTCTTTCATGGTCTCTTCAGAAGACGCCCAGTCGAAAGACGACGCCGAGCAAAGCGAGACCGCCGACGATCAGTCCCATGATGGCGATCATCACCGTCGACGACTGCTTGTGGATTTCGACGTGACGGATGAGCCCGAAATCGAACAAGCGCTGACGCCGCGCCCGCAGAGCCCTCATCTCGAGGCGATTGTACCAAAGCGCCATGATCAACAGGATGATGCCGAGACCGATCAAAGCGCCGCCGAAGCGGCTCGGTGCGCCGACCGGCAGCTGCCCCTTCATGAACTTCTCATCGAGCGTGTGGAAGAACTGAAAGATTGTGAAGCCAAACCCAATCAGGGAGATCGCTGTCCGGACCGCCGACATCAAAGTCCGGTCGGAGCTCATCATGGTCCGTTCGAACGACATTGCCGTCCGATTCGATGAAAGCTCAACGGACGCTTCGTCGGCGCCGAGTGCGGATTTTAGCGGATCGGGACGGTCTTCCACTGGGGCAATTATCCCTACCGTTGGATTGCGAACCCATTGGTAGAATGCCTGATGTCGATTGTTCGCGTCGAGCCTGGTCTGCGCTCTAGTTCGCCTGGTCCGTGCATCTAGTCTTGAGATCCCGGCGGGCATCCACCAACTTCTAGCGCATTTGATTGATTTTCTTGGAACAAGTTAGGGATTCTCCCCGATACTTGCCCAGCGCCGCGGTCTGTACCGATTGCCCTCCACTAAAGTCGGGAGACGAGTGTGCCGGTCGCTGAGGCACCTTCACTCCGCATTGCAGTCGTTGCGCTTGCCGGCTCGCTCGCGATGGTCGGGACACCCGCGTTGGCGAGCGAGGGCGGCGCAAGTTTCTACCTGCTTGGCGCCGGCGGCCCGGGCGCGGGAGAGCTGCCGCCGATCTCGGGCGTCTTCTTCGACAATACGTTTTACTATTATCACGGCAGCGCCAGGGCCGAGCGCCAGTTCGTCGTCGGCGGCAACCTGGTCGCCGGTCTCGACGCAACGATCCTCGCCGACTTCGCAACTGTCGAGTGGGTCCCGACGACGAACTTTGCAGGAGGCACGCTTGCGATCGGTGGCGCATTGGCGGTTGGTCAACCCGACGTAACTGTCGATGCAGTGATCACCGGACCGCGCGGAGGACAGGTATCCATCTCCCGCACCGACGCCGCCTTTATCGTCGGCGATCCGATCGCGACCGCCGCTTTGGGTTGGAACCTTGGCGGCAACACGCACCTCGCCGCGATCGCCACGGTAAACATCCCGATCGGCACCTATCGCGAAGGCGAGCTGGCCAACCTGTCCTTCCATCGCTGGGTCGTGGACCTGTCCACCGCCCTCACCTGGGCAGACCAGAAGGCTGGTTGGGATGTTAGCGGGAAGGCTGGCTTCACCTTCAACGGCGAGAACGACTTCACCGACTACGACACAGGCACCGAGTTCCACGTCGAGGGCTCGGTGTCGCACAATTTCACCAAGGAATTTTCGGCCGGCATCCAGGCCTACCATTTCCAGCAAGTGAGCGGAGACAGCGGTTCAGGCGCAACCCTCGGGTCCTTCAAGGGGCAGGTGAGCGGGGTCGGCGTGACTGCGGCCCGTACCATCTTGGCGGGGCACACGCCGATCAGCATCCGCGGCCGGCTGTTCAAGGAATTCGGAGAGAAAAACCGTCTGGGGAATGGCACGTCGTTCATGCTGAGCCTCGACCTTCCCCTGAAAATGAACCTGCCGAAGGCGCCCGCCGCGGCGCCTGCAGAGTGAAGCGTACCACCTAGACGAGCGAGGAGCCCCCAATGCCCAAAGGCAAGCAACCCAATATCCTGTTCATCATGGCGGATGATATCGGCTGGTTTAACATCAGCTGTAACAACAATGGCCTCATGGGATATCGCACGCCCAACATCGACAGGATCGCGAAGGAAGGCGCGAACTTCACCGATTTCTACGGCCAGCAGAGCTGCACCGCTGGGCGTGCCGCTTTCATCACCGGCCAGTCTCCGATCCGCACTGGCCTGACGAAAGTCGGGATGCCTGGTGCGACACTGGGATTGAGTGCCGAAGACCCGTCGATCGCCCAATTCCTCAAGAAGTTCGGCTACGCCACCGGGCAGTTCGGCAAGAATCACCTCGGCGACCGCAATGAGCACCTGCCCACGGTTCATGGCTTCGACGAGTTCTTCGGCAACCTTTACCATCTCAACGCCGAGGAAGAGCCCTACTACGACACCTATCCGAAGGACCCGGAATTCCGGAAGAAGTTCGGCCCGCGTGGAGTCCTAAAGTGCAAGGCAACTGACAAGGACGACCCGACGATCGACGAGCAGTTCGGCCGTGTGGGCAAGCAAACCATCGAAAATACTGGCCCGCTGCCCAAGGAGCGGATGGAAACCGTAGACGAGGAATTCCTCGGAGCAGCCCTCGACTTCATGGATCGTAAGGCCAAGGAAGACGCCCCCTGGTTCTGCTACGTCAACACGACCAGGATGCATATCTTCACGCACCTGAAGCCGCAGTCGGCTGGCAAGACGGGCCTCGGTTTGTATCCCGATGGGATGGTTGAACTGGACGGTTACGTTGGACAACTGCTCGACAAACTCGACGAGCTGGGCGTGACGGACAATACGATTGTTGTCTTCACCACGGACAACGGCGCGGAAACGATGTCCTGGCCTGACGGCGGCTGCACACCCTTCCGGGGCGAAAAAGACACCAATTGGGAAGGTGGATGGCGCATCCCCTGCGTCATGCGGTGGCCGGGTGTCATCGAGCCGGGACAGGTCATTTCCGAGATCGGCGCCCTACTCGACTTCATCCCGACCTTCGCCGCAGCGAACGGTGAGCCTGACCTCGTCGCAAAGGTGAAGAAGGGCTACGAGATCGACGGGAAGAAATACAAGGTCCATCTCGACGGCTACAATCTCTTGCCGTTCCTGAAAGGGGAAGTGAAGGAAAGCCCGCGCAAGGGCCTCCTCTATTGGAGTGACGATGGCGAACTGATGGCGGCGAGATTTGGGCGCTACAAAATCAGCTTTAGCGAGCAGCGTCATACTGGCCTTGATGTCTGGCGTGAACCTCTCTCGCCAATGCGGCTACCGAAGTTCTACGATTTGCGCGCGGATCCGTTCGAGCGCGGCGACGAGAGTTATGCGTACCCCGACTGGCATATCAAGAACCTGTACATCATGTACGCGGCGCAGCCATTGATCGGTGAATGGATCTCGAGCTTCAAGGAGTTCCCGCCCCGTGCCCGGTCGGCGAGCTTCAGCATCGATCAGGTCGTCGAACAGATGATGCCCAAGAGCTGAGCTGGCCAGGCCATGGCCGAGTGTCGTCGAGCCGAGCGATGCTCAAGGCCCTGATCCTTCCGTTGGCGGCGCTGACGTCGACTGCGTACGCGCAGGACGAACAAGCGCCGCCTTCGGTCGCACCTTCGGCTCCGGACGACCTCTCCAAGCAGCTTAACAACCCGGTCTCGAGCCTGATCAGCGTTCCGTTTCAGGAGAACATCG
>DASSFK010000130.1:0-14982 GCA_035694565.1 Sphingomicrobium sp. | reverse complement strand
CGCCTTCCTTGGTGAAAGCGACGACCGAAGGGGTCGTGCGCGCGCCTTCGCTATTCTCGATGACCTTGGGCTTGCCGCCTTCCATTACGGCAACGCAGCTGTTGGTCGTGCCCAAGTCGATGCCAATGACTTTGGCCATATTTACGTCCTCTCTTCAAAGCCCCTCTCGGTCCCCAAACGAGGCAGCCGAAATGTTGATTTCGGGAGCGATATAGGTGGCGTTTAGGGGAGGACAAGGATTGCCGCGCAACTCTTGCAACCGCTCCGATTTGGCTCTGTAACGGCACCGGGGGGGTATTCGTGCAAAGTTTCCTGAGCGGCGCTTGGCTGACGCGTGATCGGGTGAGCCGCATCGCCGTCATCTGCGCGATCATCGGCTTGGCGATGCTGCTGTTCCTTTGGCTCGCCGGAAACAGCACGCTCGATTTTTTCGGCAAGCCGATCGGATCGGACTTCGCGGCCTTCTGGGAAGCCGGGCATATCGCGAACCAGGGCAACCCGGCGCGCGCCTGGGACCAGGCTCTGCTGAACGGATCGGTCGAGACCACACACGGCGTGGAATATGGCACCGCGTGGATCTATCCGCCGGTGTTCCTTCTCGTCGCCGTGCCGCTCGGAGCAATGCCTTATTTGCCCGCGGTGCTGGTGTGGCAGCTGTTCAGCCTGCTTGCGGTGGCGGTTGTGCTGAAAGGCATCCTCAGAAGCAATCGTGATACATTGGTCGCTCTGGCGTCACCGCTCACGCCGCTCGTTCTCGCAAACGGGCAGAATTCCTTCTTTACGGCGGCGCTGCTGGGTGCGGGCCTGCTTTCGCTGGAGCGGCGACCGGCACTGGCGGGCACGCTCTTCGGCGGACTGGTCTACAAGCCCCAGCTCGGCGTCGTCATCGCGCCACTCCTGCTTTTCACGCGCAATTGGCGCGGGCTTGCGGGGGCAGCTTTTGCAACCGTGGCGCTCGTCGGGCTGTCGGTCGTGCTTTTCGGACGCGAGAGCTGGATCGCCTGGATCGACAGTCTTCGCTACGGCCGGCTCTACATGGAGCAAGGCTATGTCGGCTTCTACAAGAGCTCCAGCCTGTTCTCGACGGCGCGCAGCTGGGGCGCGAGCGTCGGTTTGGCCTATCTCGTCCAGGCGGCGGGAACGATCGGAGCAATCGCGCTCATCTGGAAAGCGCGTGCCGCACCCGCCAGCGTTCGTTCGGCCGCGGTATGCGTTGGGGCGGCTCTATCGACACCCTATCTGCTCGATTACGATATGGCGGTGGTCGGCGTCGGTGCCGCCTTTCTCTATGTTGAGATGGAGAAATCCCGCCATCGTCCTTACGAGCGGCTTACGCTGGGACTCATCTGGGCCGCCCCCCTGTACAGTCGTCCGGCCGCGCAATTCGCTCTGCTTCCGCTGGGGGCATTGGCGATGCTGGCGCTAGCCTTCCTCGTCTGGCGAAGATCCGACGCGAAATAGACGGACGTTCATTCGCGATATTTTAAGCACTCGACAATAATCCACGTTGCGCTCGGCCAACGTCTGGCATGTTTGGGTTTGCGTTGCGTGTCATGTTCTTTAAAGATTCGCGTCTGGCGGGTTCGAGCGCCACTGTCTGCGCCGTCGCCGCCGGACTGATGCTCCTGCTGGCGGCCGCCCGCGGCCTTGAATTGAGCTTCAGCATCACTCCGACCCTGCTTGCGATCGCGCTCCTGGCTGCCCTGCATCTGGTGCGGTTGCGGCATGAGAAAGATGGCGGCGACATTCGGCTCGCAGCCTCCGTCAGATGCGTTTCCGCGCTATCCGTCGGCGGCCTGTCGGGTGCCTTGCTTTGTCTCGTCGGCCAGACGTTTGCGAGACCCTTGATCGACCCGCTCCTCCATCAGGGCGATCTAATGCTGGGGATCGATGTCAGGAGCTTGATCGACGCGACCATTTCGGTGCCCGGCCTCGCTCCCTTGCTCGCGGCCGCTTATCAATCCTCGTTCCCGCTGCTGTTCGGGACGGCCCTGTACCATGCCTGGACAGGAAAAGCGGGTCGAGCTTACGAATTGTGCGGGATTTTCAACGTCTGCCTGCTGATAGTCGCAATTTGCTCCGCGGTCATTCCAGCCGCGGGCGCCTTCTATCATTTATCGATCCCGTCGAGCTTGCTGAGCGCGTTGCCGGCGGGGTCGGGCACCTACCATCTTGAAGACCTTTTCGCGCTTCGTGAGGCAAAGAGCTTCGTCGTCGATCCTTCGCATTTGCAGGGCGTCGCAACCTTCCCTTCTTTCCATACCGCCCTGGCGCTGATGACGGCCGCGGCTTGGCGCGATTTCCCGCGAGCCAGGATTGCGATGTACTTTTGGCAGGCCCTCGTTCTCGCTTCGACGATCCCGATTGGCGGGCACTATGTCGTAGATCTTTTCTTCGGTGCCGGCGTCTGGTTTCTGGTGTTCCGAGCGTGGCAGTGGCGCGTTCGCAATGCACCGACAGAACCTTGGTCGCCGCAAGGTCGTCCCGGCTTCGTCTGACTCATCAGGGCATGGCCATCCCGCCGTTCACGTGCAGAGTCTGGCCGGTTACGTAACCCGCCTCACGGCTCGCGAGAAACACCGCGGCCGCACCGATATCCTCGCCCGAACCCATCTGCCCGAGCGGAATGCGCGAAAGTATGGCTTCCCTCTGCTGGTCATTCAGCGCGTCGGTCATTGCCGACGTCATGAAGCCGGGGGCGATCGCGTTGACGGTGATCCCGCGGCTGGCGAGTTCCTGGGCGACCGACTTGGTCAAACCGATGAGGCCGGCCTTGGACGCTACATAATTCGCCTGACCCGGGTTGCCAGTGACGCCAACGACCGACGTGATCGAAATGATGCGGCCGAAGCGCGCCTTCATCATCGGCCTGGCGGCCGCACGCATGAGCCGGAACGCCGCTTCGAGATTGATGCGGATGACGTCTTCAAACTCCTCATCCTTCATTCGCATGAGGAGGTTGTCCTTGGTCACGCCCGCATTGTTGATGAGGATGTCGAGCTTGCCGCCGAGTTCCTCTACCGCCTGCGGGACGAGCTGGTCGACCGCCGTGCCGTCCGAGAGATTGCAGGGAAGGGCGATGTGATCGCCGCCAAGGCTTGCGCGGAAGTGTTCGAGTTTCTCGACATTGCTGCCCGAGACCGCAAGGCGAGCACCTTGTGCCGACAGCGCCTTGGCGATTGCGCTGCCGAGGCCACCCGAGGCGCCGGTCACTAGCGCGGTCATGCCGGTCAGATCGAACATCATGCAATCTCCTTCGCGAGGGCTTCGACGTCTTCGATCGAAACGACGCTCGTCACCTTCACGTCGGGCAAAATGCGTTTGATCATCGGGCCTAAGACCTTTCCTCCAAGCTCGACGAACTCCACCACGCCGGTTTCGCCCATGTTCAGAGCGCTTTCGCGCCAGCGGACCATTCCAGTGACCTGTTCGACGAGCAAATTGCGGATGGTGTCGGGGTCGCTTTCCGCTTGAGCGGTGACGTTGGCGAACACCGGGACGGCCGGATCACCGAGGACGACATAGCTCAAAGCGTCCCGCATCGCCTCGGCCGCGGGCTGCATCAGCGGACAGTGGAAAGGCGCCGAGACGGGCAGCAGGACGGCGCGCTTGGCGCCCATCTCCTTTGCGATTTCAACGACGCGATCGATCGCCCCTTTGTGCCCGGAGAGAACGACCTGGCTCGGATCATTGTCGTTGGCGACGGTACAGACTTCGCCCTGCGCTGCGACCTCGGCAATACGCCGGGCGAGCGCGAGATCCGCGCCCAGCAGGGCGGCCATCGCGCCCTGACCGACGGGAACCGCCTGCTGCATCGCCTGACCGCGCAGCTTCAGCAGCTTTGCAGTCGTCGAAAGATCGAACGATCCAGCCGCTCGGAGCGCCGAATATTCGCCAAGGCTGTGACCGGCGACGAAGTTCGCGGCCTTCGCAAGATCGACGCCGCCTTCCTTCGTCAGCGCGGCGAACACCGCGATCGAATGCGCCATGATCGCCGGCTGCGCATTTTCGGTGAGGCGAAGCTCCTCATCCGGCCCTTCGCGCATCAGCCGGAAGAGGCTCTGCCCGAGCGCTTCGTCGACCTCGTCGAACACGTCGCGTGCCGCGCGGCTGGATTCGGCAAGCGCGGCGCCCATACCGACGGCCTGGCTCCCCTGGCCTGGAAAAAGGAATGCGCGCATTATCTCCCCTGATGCTTTAGCGTTCGCGGCGCGGCCTAGGCCCGAGGCACGGATATGCCAAGTCCGCGGGGGGATGCTCGATGGCAGGCGACGGCGACAAACAGCTGATGGGCATCTGGATGACGTCGGCGCTGGTCGTCGGGACGATCATCGGCGCTGGCATTTTCATGCTTCCGGTCAGTCTTGCACCGCTCGGTCCCAACGCGTTGATCGGTTGGCTGGTAAGCGGCGTTGGTGTGATGTGCATCGTATTTGCGCTGGCTGAGCTCTCCCGCCTTGGGGGAGATGGAATTCAGGCGAACATCGAACGCGAGTTTGGACCGACGGCAGGATTCCTGGTCGCCTGGGCGTTCTGGTTCTCGAACTGGGTGGCCGCGGCGTCCGTCGCTGTCGGAGCTGCATCGGCGCTCTCCTTCATTGGGCTGGTATCGCCCGGAGCAGTGGTTCCGCTGGCGATCGCCTGTGTAGTCGTCCTCACTTTGGTCAATGCCATTGGCGTTCGGGCGGCTGGCGGCCTTTCAATCATCACCGTCGCGATCAAAGTGATACCGCTGCTTGCGGTCATTTGGTTGTTCGGAGAGCGAGGCGTCAGCGGGGTCGCCTTTGAGCCGCTTGCTCCGGTTCCGATCGGTTTCGCGAGCGTTGCGACGGCCACCGCGCTGACGTTCTTCTCGCTGACAGGATTTGAAAGTGCCACGGCTCCGGTGGGCAAGGTTCGGGATCCGGGGCGAACGATCCCAAAGGCGCTCATCAGGGGTACGATCCTCGTTGTATTCCTGTACCTTCTCGCCGGGACCAGCATCCAGATGCTCCTTCCGGCCGACGTGATCGCGAACTCCTCGGCTCCCTTTGCCGACGCGTTGGTTTCGCACTGGGGCCGCGGGGTCGCGTCTCTTGCGGCTTTGACAATCGCAATCAGCGCGTTCGGCTGCCTCAACGGATTGATCTTGGCGACCGGTGAACTCGGCTATTCCATGGCCCTGCGCGGGGACCTTCCGTCCATCATCACGCGAACTCGAGGAGCCAACACACCGGTGGTCGCGCAAATTCTTGTCGCCGTGCTGGTCATTTTGTTGCTGTTGGCCAACGGCAGTCGCAGCACGGCCAATCTTTACACTTTCATCGTCCTGCTTTCGACGGCGGGCATCATCGTCCTGTACTTCGTGGGAGCATTGGCCGCGCTGAAGGTAAATCCGGCGATCGGGGCACGAACGATCGTTATAGGCGCTTTACTGTTTTCGGCGTTCGCGGCCTACGGCACGGGGTTGGAAGCCTGCCTCTGGTGCATCGCCCTTTTGGCTACCGGCCTTGCAATCCGTGCCGGCATGCGCCGCTTCAATTCGAGAGCCGAGACCAACCTGCCGGCGGTGGTGACTCCATCCGTGCCTCCGGGATCATCCGCCTGAGCTTTTTCGCGAAGCTGCGCAGGCAGACTTCGCTCGTGCCAAGCGGACCGGCGACATAGGCCGGGGACTGCATGCCCAGCTGAACGCGAGTGATAAGCTCGGTGTCCTCGGCATTCACTCGGCGGTTGATGCGCCAATTAAGGTAGCGGACTGCCTTCATCTCCCGACGGCCGTCGGGAACGGCGTAGCTCACTTCACGAAGCACGCATTCCGTCGCGCTGACAGGAATGAACTGCATGAAGTCGACTTGGTCCGGGTAGATGTCGAACGCGACGGTCGGAAACAGCTTGTAATAGAGCCACTTGCGCTGGTGCGATTCGGGAAGGTGATCAACCTTGGGCAGGTGTCGCTGGTAGATCCGCTCGGACGGGTTGGCGGACTCTTTCTCGACCAGGTCGCCTTCCATCTTGTCGACCCATTCCTGCGCTTCGATCCGATAGCTGCGGCCGAACAGCCGGGTCAGGCCGGGATGCCCGACGGGAATGTGCAAATGGTCGGAATAATTGTCGGCGATCGTCTTCCAGTTGAGCGCACGCGGACGAAGCCTGACCTGCTGAAGCGCGCGCAATTCCCTGAAGCGATAGGGCTCAATTTCCTCTTCATAGGGCGCCATGATCTCGGCGATCGAAGGCACACCCGGCTCAAGCGTGATGAAGAGGAAGCCGCGCCAATTCTCGAGCGCGACCGGGAACAGGTTCAGCTTTTCCGTCTGCAGACCCGGATATTCCTGGCGGTGCGGAACACCGACCAGTCGCCCGTCGCGGGCATAGCTCCAGGCATGGTACGGGCAAGTCAGGACCTTCGAGCAGCCGCCCTCGCCATCGACCAGCCGCGACCCGCGGTGGCGACACACGTTGGAGAAGGCACGGATTTCGCCATCGTCTCCGCGAATGACGATCACGCTCTCGCCAAGATATTCCAGAGTACGCCATTCGCCTGGCTGCGAAATCTCGCTTTCGTGGCAAACGATCTGGGGCGACGCTCGCAGGAAGGCGCGCTTCTCTGCATCGAAGAACTCCGGGTCATGGTAGAGCCATCCGGGGAGGCTCATGTCCTCCAGCGGGTCCTTCGTGGGTTCGATCGATTTCAGCTGCGTTGCCATGGCATGCACTTGCCATTTCGCGGCTTTTGCGGCAATGGGCAGCCCGCTGGCGCGGAGGGTTCCTCTCGCGCCCGTTGTTTTTGGAAGACAGCCGGAGGGGCGTGCCAGTGGGGTACGTCAGCGATCGGCCAACAGTGAGAAGTAGAACATGCCGCTCTACGAGCATGTTTTCCTCGCGCGTCAGGATCTGGCCCAGGCCCAGGTCGATGCGCTTGCGGAAAACGCTACCAAGATCGTTACCGATAATGGCGGGAAGGTGGTCAAGACGGAGACCTGGGGTCTTCGCAACCTCGCCTACCGCATCGCCAAGAACCGCAAGGCCCACTACGTCGCGCTCGACATCGATGCGCCGGCGCCAGCCATTGCCGAGCTTGAGCGCCAGACAAACATCAACGAGGACGTCATCCGTTTCCTCACCCTCCGCGTCGACGAGCACGAGGCTGGTCCGTCCGCGATGATGCGCCGCGGCGAACGTGACCGCGAGCGTGGTTCGCGCGATGATCGTGGTGACCGGGGTGATCGCGGCGGCTTCCGCGGCGATCGTGGCGATCGCGCCCCGCGTGGCGAAGAGTTGGAGGCCTAACCGATGGCACGTGCATTTTTCCGTCGCCGCAAGAGCTGCCCGTTCTCCGGCAAGGACGCCCCCAAGATCGACTACAAGGACGTCCGCCTGATGCAGGGCTTCATGTCCGAGCGTGGCAAGATCGTCCCCAGCCGCATCACCGCGGTTTCCACCAAGAAGCAGCGTGAGCTGGCGAAGGCGATCAAGCGCGCCCGCCACATCGGCCTGCTTCCCTACGTCGTGAAGTAAGGAGGGGGCGACATGGAAGTCATCCTGCTCGAGCGCGTCGAAAAGCTTGGCGGCATCGGCGATGTCGTGAACGTCAAGACCGGTTTCGCTCGCAACTATCTACTGCCGAACAAGAAGGCGCTTCGCGCCAACGAGTCGAACCGCAAGGTCTTCGAAGCCAATCGCGCGAAGATCGAGGCGGACAATGCCGAGCGCCGCACGGACGCCGAGAAGGCATCGAAGGGCGTCGACGGCAAGACCGTCAAGCTCATCCGCCAGGCGTCGAACACCGGCCAGCTCTACGGTTCGGTTTCGGCCCGCGACATCGTCGAGGCGCTGGACGGCGAGGGTGCGAAGGTCACCAAGAGCCAGGTCATTCTCGATCGCCCGATCAAGAACATCGGCGTTCACGAGGTGAAGGTCGCTCTTCACCCGGAAGTTGCGGTGACCGTCAAGGTCAACGTCGCTCGCTCGCCGGAAGAGGCCGACCTCCAGGCGCAGGGTGTCGACGTCCTCGCCCAGATGTTCGAGGAAGAGGCTGCTCCGGCTGCCGAGGAGCTTGCTCCGGAAGCTCCGGAGACCGCCGAGAGTGAAGAAGCTCCAGCCGAGGCGGAAGCCGAGGCATCCGAGCCAGCCGAGACTGCTGAAGACGAGCAGTAAGGCTTCAGCTCCGAGACGTTTTGAAAGAATTGGGCCGCTGGATTAATCCGGCGGCCTTTTTCTTTGTCTCTCAATCGGCTCGTCGCGGAAACGAGCGGCCGGCCTGTCGTTCGTCGCAATCCCGCTGGAGCCGCCGGAACGGGCGCGTCTCCATCCAAGTTCTGCATTCGAGAGCAAGCGGGGCGATGTAACGAGTAGGAGTCTGGAGCATGGAAGGCGTACGCGAAGAGATCCGCGATCGGAACGAAGGCAGCGGCCAGCAGCAGCCGATCGGTCAGCAGGACCAGAGCAAGCGGGAATTCAGCCAGCTATCGGAGAATAGCGAAGAGGGCGAGAGCGACACTGGCCAGTCGGATCTCGGCGTCCAGTCCGAAGCTGCGCTTGCAGGTCGCCCCGACCAGCAGGACTTAGCCCAGGATCAGTCGGGCAGCACCGGCGGGGCCAGCGGCCAGCAGTCGCAAGACGGGTTCGTCGCAAGCGAGGATCAGGATTCCGGCGATTATCTGCAGCAGGGCGGCAGCCCCGAATCCGGCTTTGCCGAGCAGGGCCAAGGCGCGTCCAACGACAGCGGCGATATCGAGGGCACGTCCGAACGTTCGCAGAAGCGCGAAAGCGATATCGAAGGGTCGAGCGACAACAACTGACGCTTGAACTTTCGGGAAGGCGCCGCGCCCGTTGCCCACGGACGCGGCGCCTTTCTTCATTCGGCGGGGATCGCCGTACGCTCGAGGATCGCGACCTCTTTCTCGACAAGAGGCGCGAAGCTGGGCCGGGCAAGGATACGCTCCACGTAAGCGAGCGTTCGCGGATGCCTGTTCGTGTCGGCATTGATGCCAAGGTGGCGAAGATTCACGAACGGGCTCGCGACCGAGATGTCTGCAAGCGTCAGCTTGTCGCCGACCAGATAGCCTTCTCCGTCCGGAACGATCGTCTCGACATAGTCGAGGATCGGCGGCAACTCCTCGCGTTCGGCGGTTTGCGCGGCAGTCTCGTCGCCCGGGATGCCGATGAAGCGAGGTCCGACGATGCGGTTGAAGAACATCTTCGCCCCACAGGCGGCCATGATGGTGTCCGAAAATTCGTCGAACCAGATAACTCGACCACGGGAGCGCGGCTCAGCAGGGATCAGTTCAGGGGTCGGATGCTTGGCTTCGAGGTAGTGGATGATCGCGCTGGAATCGGACAGGCAATAATCGCCGTCCTGGAGCGCCGGCATCTTCTTGAACGGGCTGGCCGCGCAGAATTCCGGCGAGTGATTGGGAAATCCGGTCGGCTGAAGGTCGAACTCCAGCCCTTTTTCGCGCATGTAGGCCGCAACCTTGCGGACGAAGGGCGAAAGCGTCGAGCCATAGAGAATCATGACGAAGTGCCTCCTGCTGCGGGTTGAGCCGCGGATATGTAACCGCGCGCATCCGTTGATCCGCACATACCATGGGAGAGATGCGATGCGCAGCCACAGCGGCCGAGATAAAGCCCGAAACAACATGCGCGACCCGACCCTGCGGGCGCGTCAGTCCGAGCAGACGAAGGTTTCGATGATCGGTCGAACGGGGGAGATGGGCTCGCGGGCCCGCAAGACCGGTCGGAAGGGGTCCGGCGGCCACCGCTAGGGAATTCGGTTGAGATCCGCGACCCGGCCGAGCGCGAGCCGAGGCCCCCGATGTCCACCGGCGCGCCCGAACGAGCGCCGGTTCGGCCCGCCACCCAACCATCCGGCCTTTGCTTGCCCACGCCGCAGGCAGCTTGTCGCCAGGGAAAAAATGTAGGACAGTAGTGAACCGTTTAGGTTCGCTGGGGGTCCGATGATCACGCGCATTCGGGAAGTACGCCGTGCTCGGGGGATGACTCTCGATGACGTCGCGAAGGGCTGCAGGCCTCCAACGACTCCGCAGACGATCGGCCGGCTCGAAACCGGCACGCGGACCGTCTCAGTTGGCTGGCTCAACCGCATCGCCGAAGCGCTGGGAGTGGATGCAGCCGACTTGGTCGAAGGCAGCGGAGATAGGGCTGAGTTGGCGGTTGTCGCGGTGTTGGGAGTGAATGGTGCAATCGCTCCAACGCGGACAGCCGTCCTCGTCGCGCCGCGCCCAAAAAGCGGACAGGTTGCCGTTACGGTGTCAGCCGGCAACGGCGATTATCGCGCCGGCGACGAAATTTGGTGCGACGTGGTCGAAAGT
Organism: Sphingomicrobium sp.; assembly: GCA_035694565.1. Lineage (GTDB taxonomy): Bacteria > Pseudomonadota > Alphaproteobacteria > Sphingomonadales > Sphingomonadaceae > Sphingomicrobium. The sequence goes on along the minus strand of DASSFK010000130.1, from coordinate 4,666 downwards.
GCCGGCTTTGCCGCTGCTCTCAACCGGGACGTGCTTGTACCACGGCCTGCCGGGCGCTTCCTTTTTGGACGACTGATCGATCGCGATGGAGAGCGGCTTCAGCTGCTTCCGCCCGGTGCGGGCGGTCGCCAGCAGATCGTCGCCAACCCGCCTTGGATCGCGGTGGCAACGAAGTTGATCCGAATGCTCTAACCTTATTGCTGGTGCAGGGATCCAGGCGCGCTGACGCCCTCAAGAGCGTGCGTCGCGGCGCTCTCGTCGGTTTGCCGGGCGAGATCGCCCAGGCTGACGATTCCGACCAGCTTTTGCTGATCGTCGATGACCGGCAATCGGCGCACCTGCGCCTCGCCCATCTTCCGAGCGGCTTCCTCGATACCCTCGTCGGCGTGCGCCGAAACGACTCCGCTGGTCATCAGCTCGCTCACCGGAGTGTCGGGTCCGTATCCGAGAGCCACTCCTCGAACGGCAATGTCGCGGTCGGTGATCATTCCGACCAGCCGCTGACCTTCGGTCACCGGAATGGAGCCGGCATCGGCCTGAAGCATGAATCGGGCTGCGTCACGCGCATGCTGGTCCGGCCGAACCGTGTCGACGTCGGTGGTCATGACCTCCGAGACCTTCATTGCCGCCTCCTGTTCCGTTGAGGCCAAGTAACGAATTCGTCGGCCCCGCGTTCCTAATCCGTTACGGCACGTTTTCCGTCAGGAGGTCGTAGGTCGCAACCAATTCGTCCTTCTGGTTGAAAACCTCCACGGCCCAGCGAACCTGTCCGGTTTCCTCGGACTTGATCGATTTCGCTCGGACACTGAGTTCGACGCGAAGAGAATCCCCCGGGTAGAGCGGGGTCAAAAACCGCAGGTTCTCAAGGCCGGTATTCGCAAGGACGGGGCCCGGGTCGGGATCGACGAACAGGCCGGCGGCGAAGCTGAGGATCAGATAGCCGTGGGCGACGCGACCCTCGAAGATCGGCGAGGCCTTCGCCGCTTCCTCATCCATGTGGGCGTAGAACTTGTCGCCGGTGAATTCCGCAAAATGTTCGATGTCCTCGATCGAAACCGTCCGGCCCGGCGTTTTCCAGGTGTCGCCGATGCTGAGTTCAGACATCTTGAGACGGAATGGATGGACGTCGATCATGTGCTTCGGAGCGCCAGGCACGTATTGGGCGGTGATCGCTGCGATCATGGCCGGCGATGATTGGATAGCCGTGCGCTGCATGTAATGCTTCACGCCGCGCACGCCTCCCATCTCTTCCCCTCCGCCTGCACGGCCCGGACCGCCGTGAACGAGGACGGGAAGAGGCGAACCGTGACCGGTCGATTCCTTCGAATTGGTGCGGTCGATGACCAGCATCCTCCCGTGATAGGCCGCTGCACCGCGGATGAAGTCACGGGCTGCGTCGGGCGAGTGGGTAAAAAGCGACAGCGCAAGGCTGCCTTTGCCGCGGTTCGCGAGCGCAATCGCATCATCCAGGTTCGTGTACGGCATGATCGTCGAGACGGGGCCGAATGGCTCGACGTCGTGAACCGCCGTTGATTTCCAGGGATCGTCGGCGCGCAGGAGGACCGGCGAAAGGAAGGCGCCGCCCGCGATCCCGGTTTCCGTCGTGGGGTCGCCCGCTACGATCCTCGCACCTGCTGCCTCGAGCTCGGCAATCTTCTGGCGGACGTCGTCGCGCTGCGAAAGGCTGACGAGTGCGCCCATGCGCGTTTCCTCGGAGCGCGGGTCGCCCACCTTCGTCGATGCAAGTCTTTCGGCGAGCGCCGTCTGAACTGCGTCGAGATATTCGACCGGGGCCATTGCGCGGCGGATGGCCGTGCACTTTTGCCCGGCCTTCACCGTCATCTCGATCGCGACTTCGCGGACGAAGAGATCGAACTCCGGCGTCCCTGGGGCCGCATCCGGTCCGAGCACCGAGGCATTGAGGCTGTCCTGCTCGGCAATGAAGCGAACGGATTCGCGTATTACCGCGGGATGCGTGCGCAGCTTTAGCGCGGTCGAAGCCGAGCCCGTGAAGCTGACCACATCCTGCCCGGTCAGATGATCAAACAGATCGCCCACGCCGCCCACGATCAATTGCACCGCACCGGTCGGGAGCACTCCGCTGTCGAGAATTATTCGGAACGCCGCCTCGGCGAGATAGGCGGTCGCCGATGCGGGCTTCACGATCGCCGGCATGCCTGCGAGCAGGGTCGGGGCCAGCTTCTCCAGCATTCCCCAGACCGGGAAGTTGAAGGCGTTGATGTGGAGGGCGGTGCCCTGCAACGGAGTATAGACGTGCTGGCCGACAAAGGTGCCGTTCTTCGACAAGGGCTCCAGTGCGCCATCCATCAGCACCTGCGCGTCCGGGAGCTCCCGACGGCCCTTGGATGAAAAGGAGAAGAGGGTGCCCGCGCCGCCCTCGATGTCGATCCATCCGTCCTTGCGGGTCGCGCCGGTCAGATAGTTGAGCTCGTACAGCTCTTCCTTTCGCGCCATGATCGCCTGGCCGAGCGCCTTCAGCATTCGCGCGCGGTCGTGAAAGGTCATCGTCCGAAGCGCCGGACCGCCGACCTCGCGGGCGTGCTTCACCATTCCGCCGAAATCGATCCCCCCCGATCCGATCGTGGCGACCGGTGCGCCATCGATCGCGCTTGGAATCTCGGCGAGATCCCCTCCTCCCGGAGTCCAGCGGTCGAAGGCGTAGTTCAGCAATTGCGCGGTCATCGGATCACCTCTTGGCGCGCGTCATTGCGGGCAGCCGTGCCTCGAAGCAATAGGAGGCCGGATGAACCCACAGCGCCGACTGACGATTCTCCGCCTGGCCTTCTGGGCCGCATTGCTGTTCGCCTTTGTCATGGCGATCATCCCGCATCCGCCTGATCTTCCGGGAGCGCCATCGGACAAGATCCAGCATATTTCGGCCTTCGTGGTGCTGGGGGCGCTAGGGTTTTTCGCCTATCCAAGAACCGGCCTGCTCACTCTTGGCGTACGGTTGTCGGTGTTCGGGGCGCTAATCGAAATCGTGCAGGCGATCCCGGCGCTCGGCCGCGACAGTGACGTGCTCGACTGGATAGCGGACACGGTCGCCGCGGCCCTGATCCTGGGCCTCCTTCACTGGTCTCGCGGTCGCTGGAGCGAGCGGTCCTAAGGCGAAACTCCACAGGCGCTTGTGCGCGGCTCAAACTTGCGGCAATCCTCTGCCAGAGGGTCATGTCGGGGTTAAAAATGCGCAAACTCATCAAGGGTTTAGTGGTAGTTACCGCAGTTCTGCTGGCGGGCTGCGAGACGGCTCCGCCGCCGCCTCCGCCGAAGGTCGCCGCTCCGGTCACACAGCCGCTTCCGTATCGTTGGACGCAGGGTAATGCCGAGAAGGCTCATCAGGCGCTGGTCGACACATTCGGCCGGTCGTTCCTTACGCCCGGCAACTTCGTCTGGGCCGAGGCCGTGCCCACCGAAGGCGATTCGAAGATCGTCATCGATCTGCTCGTTCAGACTGCCTACGTCTATCGCGGCGACACCTTGGTCGGTGCAGCATCCATCTCGAGCGCGAAGACCGGGATGGTTACTCCGCTGGGCTTCTGGAAGGTGCTCGAGAAGCGGAAGGATTACCGTTCGAAGAAGTACGGGAACGCGTCCATGCCATTCATGCAGCGGATCGATGAATATGGGATCGCGCTCCACGGCGGGAACAACCCGGGATATCCGGCAAGCCACGGCTGCGTTCGAATGCCGATGAAGTTCGCCGAGAAGCTGTTCGGGTTCACGAAGCTCGGCACCGAAGTCATCATCGAGGGCTAGTCAGCGGCCGACGAAGTTGGCCGGCCGTTTTTCCAGAAAGGCCGCGACGCCCTCGCGATAATCCTCGGTGAAACCCAGTCGGCGCATATTGTCCCGCTGATGGTTCAATTCCTGGTCGAGCGTGTGCGACCAGCTCTCGCGGATCATTTTCTTGATCGCCGCGAGCCCGAGTGGGGGAAGCGAAGCAAGCCTCTGCGCAACGGAGTCCACTTCCGCGTCGAGCGCTTCGTCGTCGACGCATTTCCAGATCAGGCCCCATTCCTCGGCTTTCTCGGCCAAGAGCGGCTCGCCGGTGAGCGCGAGACCCATTGCCCGAGCATGACCCACGAGGCGCGGAAGGACCCATGTGCCGCCGCTATCCGGAACCAGACCGATCGCCGAAAAGCTCTGGATGAAGCGTGCCGAGCGCGCTGCCACGACCATGTCGCAGGCGAGCGCGATATTGGCGCCCGCGCCTGCTGCGACTCCATTGACCCGGGCAATGACTGGAATGGTCAGCCCGGTGATCTTTCGGATCAATGGGTTCCAGCCGGTTTCGACGGTCATTCCAAGATCGACCGGATGGCCGTCGACGGACACCGCCCGGTCGTTGAGGTCCTGCCCGGCGCAAAATCCTCGCCCGGCACCGGTAAGGATCAGGAGCCGCGTGTTTTCGAGCCCGTCGATCGCCTGCTTCAGCTCGTCGTGCATCGCTGCAGTGAAGCTGTTGAGCCGATCCGGTCGGTTGAGCGTGATTCGGGCGATGCGCCCGTCCTGCTCAACGATGATGTTTTCAAAGTCCGCCATCGCGCTCTCCCCAGCGGTGACACCTGAAGCAAAGCCGGCTTACGAACAAAATGGATGCCGAAACAAGCGGGCGCCGATACTGAGCCGCAATGAACGCCGACGA
>DASSFK010000129.1:0-12857 GCA_035694565.1 Sphingomicrobium sp. | reverse complement strand
GATGGGTAGATGGCCGGAAGGGAAAGCGGCATTATCGGTAGAAAGTCTCGTTCACACTGCTCAACCTATGAGTGTCGCGTTTCGGGTCAACAGGAACCCACGACGCTGGAAAATATTAAGCGTTCCGAGCATAAGGACACTTATGGCGAAAATACTTCTGGCCGAAGACGATAGCTCGATGCGGGAATACCTGCAGCGTGCACTGCAGCGTGTTGGCTATGAAGTTTCTGCCGTCGGGTGCGGCACGGAAGCCATGCCGCTGCTCGAATCAGACCGTTTCGACCTGCTTCTGACGGACATCGTCATGCCGGAGATGGACGGAATCGAGCTTGCTCAGAAGGCTTCGGCAATCGACCCGGAAATTCGCGTCATGTTCATTACCGGATTCGCGGCCGTCGCCCTTCAGGGTGGGCGGACGACCCCCGGAGCAAAGCTTCTGTCGAAGCCATTCCACCTCAAGGACCTCGTGGCCGAGGTCGACCGGATCTTTCAGACCGAAGATCAGCACGGCCGCCTCTAGGTCGCTTCTGCCTCATTCAGCGTAATCCACGTTGCGGTCGCCGCCGCGACGAGATTGCCGTCGGCGTCATGAAGCGCGGTCCCGACGCGGTGCTTCCGGCCTTCCGTTTCGATCGGCCAGCCCGTGACGATCAAAGGTTCGCCGACCCAAGCCTTGCGGTGCAGAACCGCCGACATTCGGCCCAACAGCGCCATTCCGGCATCGGTCGCGGCGGCGAAATACCCAGGGCAGTCGAGCGCGGCCCAGATGAATTCCGGCCGGACCAGGCCCTTGTCGTCGGCAACGGATGCGTCCGGAGTCCAGGTCGCCGCCATTCGGCGGGCCTGATCGTGAAGCCGGCCCGGGAAGATCCTCATTCCGTCGCCGGGGTCCCGCTCGGGTCCGCAGACGAAGCAGCCGGGAAAGATGTGGTTGGAATAGCCGATGAAACGAGGCTCCGCGTCCCGCGCCTCGGCAAGGCTGGGGGGAGGGGGAACATCGATGTCGACCGTCTCGTGAGAGGCGGTCAGGACGATCGAGCCATTATCGAACAGAGTTGCGGCGCTATCGTCGGTCTTGAGGACGAGGTCGCGATCGATCGGGGGCGGGGATTTTAGTGTGACCGTGCAGTTCGACCCGCCGAGCGCTGCCGCTACCAGCCCGGCAACATAGCCTCCGTTGCCGGACTCCGGCGGACCCCGGAACCGCCTCTCGATGCGCACCGTCGACATGTCGCGTCTGTCTCACCTCGACCAATGGCGCGCAACTGCGGAATGGAGGCTCCGCAAGGGTTGCGCCCCCCGCCGGCGCTCTTTACATGCCCCTCCTGAGTGGGCGTGTAGCTCAGTGGTAGAGCACTGTGTTGACATCGCAGGGGTCGCAAGTTCAATCCTTGCCACGCCCACCATTTTTCCCATTGATTCGGTTTCGCCACCTGCTCCACCCCCGCTCTGCCCGGTTTGGTCCGTGTGGTTGAAGGGGTGTGGATTTGGGAATAGTTTGGTCTTTGCCGAATCTGCTTCTTCGCGCGTCGCCGCGAGCTCTTTGTCGGGGGACTTGAGCGGGAGATGAGCGCAGCACCGGACTCTATGTTCTCCGAACCGCCGCCGCTGGAGTTGGACAGCGAGCTCAGCCAGCACGTCGACCGCTTCGTTCGCGCGGCGATCGACCCGCGCGACCTCGAGCTCATCGAATGCATTCACCGCGCATCGCGCTACGCAAACCTCTTCAGCGGGGGCGAGCCGCGGCTGACGCGCCGAGCGTTCACCATGGGCATCCTCGAAACCGGCCTCAATTCGGCTGAGCGGACCATCTCCGCCGCGTTCGCGCGCTGGCTTGCAGAGTGGGGCGTCGACATCCCTGCAGTGCTCTTCCGGCAGGACAACAGCCGGGAGGTTCGCCAGATCATCGCAACCCATGCGTTCATGGCGTCCCAGTCGATCCGCAAAACCATCGAGCGCGCCAGGACCTACGCGGCGCGGACGACCGGCCAGGAATTCGTCGAACTCCGCCACATGCTGTTCGCTTTGACCGAGGATCCCGGCAAGGCCTTCCAGGTCCTCGGTTCTCCGCTCGAAGGACAGGACCTCGCTACCTTACGCGAATATCTCGCCGGGCAGTTCGTCGAGAACGCGCGGGAAGGAGAGCGTGCCGGCGAATGGCGTTCGATCGTCCTCGAATCCAATGCGACGATGAGGTCCGGTCCACCGATCCCGCCGGACGAGAAGATCGAGGCCGAGGAGGGCGAAGAACCGCCGATCGTGACAGATACTCCGGCGCCCGAGCCTGACGATGATTATCGCATCCAGACCGACCACCCCGCGCTCGAGGACCGGCTTCAGCGCGACGTCTTTGCGCAGGTGCTCGCGCTCCAGATCCGGAACCTGAGGCAAGACGAAGCTTCGCCGGATGCCGGCGCCTTCATGCTCCATCTCCACGGCCGCTGGGGTTCGGGCAAGTCCTCGGTCCTCAACTTCATTGCGAGGCACGTGCAGAAGCCCAGCGGTCCGGGCGTTCCTCCACGCGTCGTTTGGTTCAACGCTTGGGCCCACAACAACCGCCGGCCGCCCTGGTGGCCGTTCCTGTGTGCCATCTATTCCTCGCTCCGGCAGGACGAGAAGCACCCCTTGTCCAAAGAAGTGAGGCGCCGGCTGTTCCGGCGCTGGTGGCGCTGGCGTCTCACGGCCGACGTGCTTCCCTATCTCATGATCCTCGCCGTATTCGCACTCATCCTCGCGATCCTCGGCACGAACAAATCTTCGTTCGACACCGGCCTCAAGATCGTCGGGGCGATCCTCACCGCCGCGGCCGCCATCTTCGCCTACAGCCGCACCCTGATGTTCGGATCGCAGCGCGCTGCGCAGGCCTATGCCGATCTCAAAACCGATGCGCTCGCGCCCGTGGTCAAACTCTTCGGCGATATCGTCGACGCGGTCGAAGAGCCGCTCGTGATCATCATCGATGATCTCGACCGCTGCGATGCCGATTACGTCGTCGATCTCCTCGAGGGCATCCAGAACCTCTTCAAACGCAAGCCCGTCACCTACGTCGCCGCCGCCGACCGCAAGTGGATCGTTGCCTCCTTCGAAAAACGCTACGCCGATTTCTCCTCGCGCATCTCCGAGCCGGGGCGGCCTTTGGGCTATCTGTTCCTGGAAAAGATGTTCCAGATCTCGGCGCCCATGCCGCGCCTCACTCCGGAGGTGCAGGGCAAGTTCCTCGACCTGATGACCGTCGGCGGGAGCGAAGCCGCGGAAGCCATTTCCGAGGATGTCCGAAAGGCAGCCCGCGAAACCCTCGGCGGCCTTCATACCGAAGCCGAGCTCCAGGCCGCCATTGAACAGGTCCCAAACGAGGACGCCGCGCGCAAGCAGGCTTTCCGTGAACAGGCGGCGATCCAGATCACGACGCCGTCGGCCCAGGCGCGCACCGAAAGCCGGCTTCGCCGCCTGCTGCCGATGATCGAACCCAACCCCCGTGCCATGAAGCGCCTCATCAACGAGGTAGCGATCGCGCAGTCGCGCGGGTTTCTGGAGAGCCGCTTCATTCCGGCCGAAGCCCGCGCGCGCTGGGTCATGCTGTCGCTGCGCTGGCCGCAGCTCGCCGATCTCTTCGCCGAACATCCTGCAAGCGTCCTGCCCTGGCGCCCTCTCGCGGAGGGCGAGGAGCCGCGCGGCCCCTTCGAAATCTCCGAGCTTCCGGACTGGATGCAGCCGCTCGCAAGATCGAAGGCTGTCGGAGCGACCATCGGCGCCGACGGCGAGCCCGGAGCGCTCGACGAGGCCGTCCTCCTAAAGCTGCTCGCCTGAGCTCTTCATGGGGCGAAGACCCTGATGCCGTTCCGGAAGAGCTCGTCGCCCGCCTTGATGCGTCCAACGTGAAGGCGCCGCTTCTCCCGATCGAGGCGTGGAAATTGACCGTTTTGTGTTGAGGAGCCTGTTTCCTTGGAGGCGTCAGCTCGCGCCTCGGCGCTCGGCGTCAATATTGACTATAGTACGATTAGTACTAAGATTTCACGCAGATGACGCGGGAGCTTTGCCGTGCGTGAACGTCAGGGGCCAATGCAGGGTCATGAGATCGGGCCACTTCCACCACAGGTCCTGAATCTCCCCCGCTGCGAGCGGGAGCTGGCGATCATCGTCTACCTCGAGGGCGGGATGACCGCCAAGCTGCTCGAGGCAAGGCTTCCCCGTAAACTGTCGAACAGCGCCTTGCGCGCAATGCTTCAGCGCCTTTGCTGCAAGGGGATTCTCTGCAGGCATAAGGTCAACGGATCGCATGTCTCGACCGATCGGCGAATTCCGTATCTCTACACACCAGGGATCACTCCCGAGATTGTGAGGGCGCGGGCTCTTCAGCAGATCGCGCGGGATTATTTCGACGGCTCGTTGCTGCAGGTCGTCGAGGAAGCCGTCAGAGCTCTCCAGGAAAGTGGATCCGGGATCATGATCCAGGTGAACGCCGGCCGCTCGAACGGACCGGGCGGACTGAACATCGCGGCCTGAGCCGCCTCCGGACCCCTGCTCGCCAGTTCCTCGATCAGCGGCCCCAATCTGTGTCGAACATGCCACAGATTGGTAAAAAGTACGTATCGTACTAAAAATTGCCTTCTCTTTAATAGTCTGTTTCGCACTACAGGAGCCGGAACGAGTAAGTTTCGGGGAACGGGGTATGGGAATTTCCAAGTCTTTGGCGTTGTCTTCTGTTTCGGCAGCCGCGCTGTTTGCCGCGCCGCCTGCAAACGCGCAGACTCCCGCGCCGGCCGTACCCGGGGGCGACCCGTGCCAGGCCCCGGCGGACCAACGCGATCCCAACGCCAATTGTCCTCCCGCCGATACCCCTGCCGGCGAAGCGATTTCGCTAGGCGCGGCTGCGCCGACTTCCGAGGACCAAGGTGTCGTCGTGGTCGGCTCGCGCATTCGCCGCGATCGCTTCAACAGCGCCGACCCTGTCACCATCATCACCCGCGATGCGGCAGTCGACGCGGGCTTCAACTCGACCGCCGAAGTGCTCCAGAGCGTCGGCGTCACCGGCGGCACGGGGCAGATCACCGACACCTTTGGCGGTCTGGTCGTAGAGGGCGGCCCAGGCGTCAACACGCTGGGCCTTCGAGGCCTCGGCCCGACCCGCACCCTGATCCTCCTCAACGGCCGTCGGATCGCTCCGGCCGGTACGCGCGGGTCTGTCGGTGCGACCGACCTTAACGTGCTTCCGACTTCAATCCTGGACCGTATCGAGGTTCTGAACACCGGCGCGTCGTCGATCTACGGTTCGGATGCCGTCGCCGGCGTCGTCAACATCGTGACGCTCAGCAAGTTCAACGGCCTCGCCGTCGAAGCGGACGTCACCGCTCCCGAAGTCGGAGCAGGCACGTCCCAGCGCTACTCGATCACTGCCGGCGCGTCCGGCGAGCGTTGGTCCGTCCTCGGCTCGATCGAGTTCTACGACCGCAATCGAATCACCCTCGGCGATCTGCCCTGGACCCGCTGTCCGCAGCAGCTCCGCCGCAGTCCGCTCGGCCTGAACGACACCGACAAATGCTTTCCGATCGAAGAGGGCGGCGTGACACTCAACACGATCGGCACGGGCTTCTATTTCCTCGACAATCCGGGCGCTGACCTCGCTCCCGGGTTCGAAGCCAATCCCCCGGGCTTCTCACTCTACTGCAACCGTTGGCGGCCGAATGCGGGGAATACCGCGGGCACCCTTCCCGGTTTCGAGTGCGTTGGCGGCCTGATCTACAGCGTCGATGCGGATCCCAATACGCCGGGCAATCAGCCCGCCGGCTTCGGAAGCAGCGTCAATCTCCGCGACACGTTCTCGCCGTCGCTGCTGCAGACCGACGTCATTTCACCGACTCGCAACTACACCGGCTACCTCTCAGCGGCATACGACACCGGCTTCTTCGGCGACGGCCAGATCTACGGCGAACTTCTGGTTACGCGCCGCAAGTCGCAGCAGAACGGGCAGCGGCAATTCACTCTCGATTATGCCCCGAACAGCCCGCTCGTGGCGGCCGGGCTCGGCTTCGACCCACAGCCGGTCAGTGATGCGATCCAAGTCCGCGTGTTCGCCGACTATGGCATCTACGACAATCACCAGACGCAGGACTTCGTGAAGCTTTCAGGGGGCTTCCGCGGCGACCTGCCATTCCTGCCGGCGTGGCGATACGACCTCTATGCGGCGAAGAGCTGGTCGGACGGCACATACAGCACGGAAGTCATTCTCGCCGATAAGCTGGCGCAGAGCCTTGCCGTTACCGCCAACGGAGACGGGACTTTCCGTTGTACCGATCCGACCGGGGGCTGCGTCGCAGCGCCGATTCTGACTCCGGACGTAATCGCCGGACGGTTCCGCCAAATCGCTCCGGCCTGGTTCGATTACGTGACCACAGATACCGTCGGCCATACCCAGTTCCGGGAATCGACGTTCAACGCAACGTTCGATGGGCCGCTGTTCCGCCTGCCGGGCGGCAACGCGCAGGCGGTAGTCGGATTCGAATATCGCAAGTCCAGCATCAACGACGTGCCATCGGACGACAGCATCCGCGGCAATTTGTACAATTTCACGACATCGCCGATCACGCGCGGTTCCGACCACGTTTGGGAGGCGTTCACCGAGCTCGAATTCCCAATCCTGCGCAACGTTCCGTTTGCGGAGGAACTGACGTTCAACGTCTCGGGCCGCTACACGGACTATCACTCCTACGGTTCGGACACGACCTACAAGATCGGCGGCATCTATTCCCCGACCCGCTGGCTTTCGTTCCGCGGAAGCTACGGAACGTCGTATCGTGCGCCCGCGCTCTTCGAGCAGTTCCTTGGCTCGACGACCGGGTTCGCGGCGAACACCACCGACCCCTGCAACAACCTGTTCGACGTCACCAATCCGACCGTAATCGCCAATTGCACGGCCGACGGACTCCCGCCGAACTTCATTCAGAATAACGGGGTCACCGTCATTCAGCGCGGAGGCGCGGAGTCCGGCCTCGAAGCGGAGACGTCCAAGAACCTGACCATCGGCACCGTGCTTCAGCCGGCCTTCGGCCCTGGGTTCGGAAACCTGTCGCTGGCCATCGACTACTTCCGGATCGAAGTGAACGACGGAGTCACGCTTCTGGCTGCCGGCGCGCTGATGAACGGGTGCTACGACGGGACCCACCCGGAGTACTGCCAGTTCGTTGTTCGTGCTCCTTATACCGGTCCAGGCACCGGGGCCCTTTCGGTCACCCAGACCTACGTCAACATCGCGACCAACGTCGTTCGAGGTCTGGATTTCACGCTTCGGTATGACCGCGAGCTGGGGCCGGGCAAGCTCGACATCGGTGCCTCCGCGGTCCGCATCTTCGATCAGTTCTTCAAGCCCGATCCGGAAACTCCGGGGACGGACTTCGCCGGTTCGATCGGCAATCCAAAATGGGCCGGGACGGGGCACATCGGATACGATTGGGGCCCGTGGTACGCGCGCTGGGGCGTCGAGTTCATCGGCAAGACCGACGACACGCCGTTCACCGAGAGCTTGGGTTTCGATCCAGCGGTCTATGACTTTTCGGTCAAGGACTACTGGCTGCACACCGCTTCGCTGCGGTTCGAACCGAACGACCGGTACAGCCTGACCGCCGGCATTCGGAACCTCTTCGACAAGAAGCCACCGAAGATCACTGCCGAGGATCCGTTCGTGAACACCATCGCGAACATCCCGCTGCAGTCCGCATGGGACTTCAGAGGCCGAACCTTCTTCATCAACGCTCAAGCCAAAATCTTCTGATCGTGCAGTGAACGACAAACCTAGGGGACCAAAAATGAAGACGAGCTTCCGTCAAAACCTGCTCGCGTCGACCTTGCTGGTCGGCACATCCGCGCTGGCCACTCCGGCTTGGGCACAGGACACACAAACGGCCAATCCTGCCGCTTCGCAACCGACCGGACCGGTCGAAGCGGCTCCTCCTCCATCGGTTTCCTCGGAAGGGGAGAATGTCCAGGGCGGTCAGGACATCATCGTTACCGGTTCACGCATTCCGCAGCCCAACCTGGAATCGGCAGCGCCGGTTACGGTCGTATCCGACCAGGACGTGAAGCTCTCGGGTTCGACCAGGATCGAGGATGTCCTCAATCAGCTGCCGTCGGTTGGTGCAGCGCAGGCGTCAGGCGTTTCCAACGGTGCGACCGGCACGGCGGAAGTCGATCTTCGCTACCTCGGCGCGAAGCGCTCTCTCGTGCTGATCAACGGCCGCCGGATGATGCCTGGCGATCCAAACAGCACGAACCTTTCGGCCGACCTTAACGTCATACCGGCCGCTCTCATCAAGCGGGCGGAAGTCCTCACCGGCGGTGCATCGTCGGTCTATGGCGCCGACGCCGTTGCCGGTGTCGTCAACTTCATCATGGACACCAATTTCGAGGGTATCCGCTTCGACGGCAACTGGAGCATCTGGCAGCACAACCAGGACGATCCCAGTGTCTCGGGCGGCCTCAACATGAGCGACATCATCAACGCTCGTGGCTTTCCGCTTCCGACTGGAAGCACCACCGATGGCCGGTCGATCGATGGTACCGTCACGATCGGTGCCGCCTTCGACGACGGCCGCGGCCATGCGGTTGCCTATTTCGGCTATCGCAATGTGAAGCCGGTCCTTCAGTCGCAGCGCGACTACTCGGCTTGCGTTCTTCAGAATACCGCGGGCGGCGTTCCGCGCTGCGGCGGATCGGCGACCGCCAACCCAGGTACGGCCGTCATCTTTGCGACTACGACCAACGGCATCACCTCGACGGTGGCGGCACTTGGCCCGGGAACGATCAATGTGGGGGCTCAAAACCTCTACAACTTCGCGCCTCTCAACTACTATCAGCGCCCCGACGAGCGCTACATCGCAGGCGCCTTCGCCGATTACGAGATCAGCCCGGCGCTGAAGCCGTACCTCGAATTCATGTTCATGGACGACCGCACGCTGGCGCAGATCGCTCCGTCGGGCGACTTCGGCAACACGCTGACAATCAACTGCGACAATCCTTTGATGTCCGCAGAGCAATTCGCGGCAATCTGCGGAAATCCCATCAATGTGATCAACGGCTTCCTCGGCAACTTCCCGCTCGCCCAAGGCGCTCCGTTCAATCCCAACCCGGACGCGGAACCGATCGACTTCTTCGATGCCCGCGGCAACACCTACAACCAGGCCTTCTTCCAGCTTCTTCGGCGCAACACGGAAGGCGGACCGCGTATCTCCGACCTTCGCCACCAGGCTTGGCGCGGAGTGCTCGGCACCCGGGGAGATCTGTCGAACATCTTCTCGTACGACGCCTACTTCCAGTACGGGCGGACGAACTACACGCAGGTCTACAAGAACGAATTCTCGATCGCCCGGCTCAATCGCGCCCTCAACGTGGTGAACGTCGATGCGAACGGGATCGTCGTCCCAGTAGGAACGCCGAACTCGCAGATCGTCTGCCGGTCCGTGCTGGACAATTCGGATCCGACTTGCGTGCCTTACGATCCGTTCGGAGCTGCTCCGTCGGCCGCGTCGGTGAACTACCTCAACGTGTTCGGAGTCATCCAGGGCATTACCTCCGAGCAGATCGGCAACGTGAACATCACCGGGCTGCTCGGCGACGCTGGAATCAAGACTCCGTGGGCGGAAGACGGAGTCGGCATCAATGTCGGCGTCGAGTACCGACGCGAATCCCTCGACCTGAACCCGGACACGTCGTTTCAGACCGGCGATCTCACCGGTCAGGGTGCTCCGACCTTGCCGGTCAGCGGCAACTTCCGCGTCTGGGACGTATTCGGCGAGGCCCAGGTCCCGATCATCCAGAACCAGGGGATCGAAGAATTCTCGATCAACCTTGGATATCGGAAGTCCTGGTACGATCTCAGCAACGGCCGCGGCTATGACACCGACACCTACAAGATCTCGGCCGAGTTCGCTCCGATCCGTGACGTGAGATTGCGTGGTTCGTACAACCGCGCGGTTCGCGCTCCCAACATCCAGGAGCTGTTCGGACCGCAGTTCGTGGGTCTCGACGGCACCAACGACCCGTGCGCCAAAGTCATAACCGCGACCGACTTCGGCTGTATCGCGCAGGGCCTTGCGGTCGGTCAGTCGCCGTCGGCGAACCCGGCCGGCCAGTACAACGGACTGCTCGGCGGCAATCCGAACCTGACTCCCGAAAAGGCGACGACGAAGACCGCCGGTATCGTGCTTCAGCCGAGCTTCATCCCGAGACTGGCGCTCACAGTCGACTGGTGGGACATCAAGCTGAAGAACGCGATCCAGGGTTTTGGCGCCGACGCCGTTCTCAAGGCCTGCGTCAATCAGTCCACCGCGACCTTCACGTCGCCAGCCTGCGACCTGGTCGTCCGCGACCCCGCCGGTTCTATCTGGCTCACTCCGAACGGCTACGTGATCGACACTCCGTCGAATACGTCGACGATGCGAAACGAGGGCATCGATGTAAACGTGTCCTACTCGCACCCGCTGTTCAACCTCGGAAGGATGTCGTGGAGCTTCGTCGGCACGGAGATGCTGAAGGCGCGGGTCGATAACGGCCTGTCCGAGCCATACGATTGCGTGGGAAACTATGGCCCCACCTGTTCCGGCGGCACGGTCGCCGCGTCGGCGCCGATTCCCGAATGGCGCCACAAGATGCGCGCGACTTGGGCATCGCCATTCGGTCTCGGCCTCTCGCTGCAGTGGCGCTATATCGGCAAGGTCAAGGCGGAAACGCTGCAGGACAACGAGACCGTCGGAAGCCCGAACAACTTCGACCCGGGCCTCCACATCAAGGCGCAGAACTACCTCGACTTCTCGGCGACCTACACGCTGTGGGATCGGGTCAGCCTGCGCGCGGGCGTGAACAATTTGACGGACAACGACCCGCCGCTGGTGACGGGCGGCAACGCCAACGTCGACGGCACGAACCTGTGTCCGAACGGTCCATGCAACGGCAATACCTATCCGGGAACCTGGGATGCGCTCGGCCGGCTGCTGTGGGTAGGAGCGACGATCGACTTCCTTCCACCGAAGCCTGCACCGGTGCCGGTAGAAGCGCCGCCGCCTCCACCACCTCCGCCCCCGCCGCCGCCCGCGACGCAAACGTGCCCGGACGGATCGGTGATCCTGGCGACCGATGTCTGCCCGGCACCGCCGCCGCCACCGCCGCCGCCACCGCCGGCGCCGGAACGCGGATAGGGAACTGAAGCTTGGCCTAATGGGAGCATAAGCAGCTTAGGCCAAGGCCGGTGAGCACGTCACTGGCAAGGGCCCGCCGGAAACCCCTTTCCGGCGGGCTCGCCTTTCGAGAGCTGATGCGGGCAAATGAGAAAGGCCCTAAGCGGCCTTGGATTTCCTCAGGTAGATGTACATGCGATCGAGCCAGTCGATCCTGGCCCGAAGCGATCGGACCGCATTGTCGTGGACGAACTCCTTGAACGGGACTTCGACCCCGCGGCCATAGTCCTCAACGTCCTCGAGCTTGCGATGCAGATCCTCCTTCACATCGAGAATCCATTGCGCCCGTTCTTCGGGGGTCAGCAAATCAAACGACTGCACTTTCGTGCGCAGCGGATCGTCCAGAAGCAGGTGCTCGGCGCGAACCTTCAGGATCCAGTCCTTCACCGCCTCCTTGCCGGCCGCCGTGCAACGAAGCTCCTCGGTACCCCTGCGATCGCTGTCGATGCGACGCTTGGAGATGAGCCCGGCCTGCTCGAGCCGGTTGATGAGCGGATAGATCTTGCCCTTGCTCGTGTTGAAATTGCTGACCGGCGAGTCCGAGTAGATCTTGATGATTTGGTACGAAGTGGTCGGTTGGATGCGAAGGACCAGCGAGAGCAGGGTGCCTTCGTTGTCGGTCAGGTCATGCTTGCCGCTGGGCACGTAACTCGCTCATCATGGGGACTGCGTTGCCGGAGTGATAGAGATGGGCCTTCGCACCGGCAAGCGGCTCGCTTCGAAACAGTGTTCGATCAGCCCTATACACTAGTCCGAAACGCACTTACCAAATGCGCGTCGACGGGGACTGCGGGAAAATGACGGATCCAGAAATCATCGAGAGCCGTGAGACGCGCTCGTTCCGGCGTGAGGCACTGGCGCTCACCGTGGCGATCTGGACGATACATTATCTGATCCTCACCGGGCGCGACGCCGCGCTCGGCATGCCGGACCTTTTCAAGAGCGCGATGATCCGGATCGGCTGGACCATGATGGGCATCGTCATCTGCTCGATCGTCTATTTCATCCTCGAGCGCTTCCGCGACTCCCGCTTCACGACACAATTGCTCATCGCCGGAATGATGGGCTTTCCGGCGGCGATCCTGCATGTCCTGGGAACCTATTACACTCGTATCCTCGTTGATCCGGAGGCATCGAGCGAAGGTCCCATGATCAGGGAATGGGTCGGCCTCGGCACCTACTGGCTTTGGGTCTACTTTGGATGGTCAGCCTGCATCCTGGCGCTCCGGTACAGTCTTAGAGTCCGGCGCGAGCAGCGGCTTCGGGCCGAGGCGCAGGCGCTTGCACATCAGGCGCAGATGCGGGCCCTTCGGTATCAGCTCAATCCGCACTTCCTGTTCAACACGCTGAACTCGGTCGCTGCGCTGGTCCTCGACGGCAATTCACGCCTCGCGGAACTGATGCTCCGGAAGCTCTCTGGCTTTCTTCGTCAGGGATTGGCGGGCGATCCGCTCGACGACATCGCGCTGGACCAGGAGGTGGAGCACCAGCAGCTGTACCTTGATATCGAGCAGCTCCGCTTTCCTGACAGGCTTTCCGTCGAGGTCGACATTCCCGACGAGCTGCGGGGAGCACTCGTCCCCAGCTTCATCCTCCAGCCGATCGTGGAGAATTCGGTCAAATATGCCGTCGCTC
>DASSFK010000128.1:0-2882 GCA_035694565.1 Sphingomicrobium sp. | reverse complement strand
CTGATGTTGACAGCCCACGGGGTGGCACCTAGTTCGCCGCCACGCCAAAAACGCGGGTGTAGCTCAGTTGGTTAGAGCGCCGGCCTGTCACGCCGGAGGTCGCGGGTTCGAGCCCCGTCACTCGCGCCATTCCTGGAAACTGACGTAGCGAGCGGACCCGCTTACTGTGTCGCGCCGCTCACCGTGGCTGCCGCGCCGGTGGCCACTGCCGCCGCCGCTCCGAGCGGCTTTTCGTCAGCGGCTGCCATGCCGCCGTTGAGCGACCATCGCAAATTGTCGGAGGCCTTCACTTCCTCGACATAGTCCTGGTGCTTCACTTCGTCGGACGCCTTGCGGGCCGCCATGTTGAAGCGCACGGCCACGCGCTTGTCGCCGCGCATCGACGGCGCAAGCTTGATTGTCTCGGCGCCCGGGATTTCGGCGATCGCTTTCGCGACGTCACCCGACTGGCCGCGGGTCGCGATGTCGCGGCGCTCAGCGACGATTGCGGCAGAGCGAAGCGCATCGACGCTCGGCTCACGGCTCGCATAAGCCTGCGTGAAGGCCGGAGGGCGGCCCCAGCCGCCTGCCCACCGATAGAAGATGTGCGCGCCGACGACAGCGCTCTTGGTCAGCGTCGGAGCCCAATAGGGAACGACGTAATCGGCGTGATAGTGGGTCGCATTGCCGACCGGCCTGTAGACGTAGCCGGACAGGGCGGCTTCCGCGACGGCCCTCGCGCGATTCCATGCGCCGAGCTCGGCGCCGCGCATCAGCGAACCATCGCAGGTAAAGGTGAACTGACAGCCCGTCGGGCGCGTCGAGCCTTCGTAGACAACGCCGCAGACGTTGGACGGGAAAGCGGGATGCCGGACACGGTTGAGAACGACCTGTGCGACGGCACGCTGGCCGTCGGTGCTTTCCTGGCCTGCTTCGTAGTAGACCGCGCTGGTCAGGCACTCGAGCGCCCGGGCGCGCGATGCGGCATCGGCCTTGCCGAGAACGAACGGCTTCGCCGCCGGATTGGGACCGGTGTCGACCGCGATATTGTTGTTGATAGCAAGTGCCTGGTCGACCGGGATCTGGCGGACCAGCATTGGTGGAGGCGCGGGAGGCGCGGCCGTGGAATGATCCGCACCGACGCCGGAGAGGCTGGGCGTCGAGCCCGCTGATCCGGCAAGGGCCACGAGGCCGGTGAGCGCAATCACACCCGCAAGGACTACTTCCTGCGGGCGCTCGCGCCAGAAGCGCGTGGCGTTCAAGACGATCGTCTGAGACACGGGAGGCGGTGATATAGTTAGTTAATACGCCCGATTCAACGGCGGCTGCGCCACTGTCCCGTTTGGGACCATCGCAAGAGTGGCTTCAGAGGAGCGATCCAGGCAATTCCAGCGACGAGGTAGAAGAGCGCCTGAAGGAGGATCGGCCAGCGGCCCACGATTTCGGATAAGCTGGCGATGAGAATCGCCCAGACGACAATCACCAGCAGGATTGCGGCAATTCCTGCCGGGCGGCGCCAACTCGGTTCCATCACCCGAATTCCTCGAATCCATCGGGACTTGCGAAGCCGTTGAGCGGAACGTCCCACGGCTCGGTTGGAATCATCGCTTCGAACTTCTGCATCGACCAGCCCACGCCCACGAGCTTGGCTCCGGTTTTCCGGAGCTGGCCGAGAGCACGGTCATAATGCCCCTTGCCGCGGCCAAGGCGTGTTCCACGCGAATCGATCGCGATCAACGGAACGAAGATGAGGTCGGGTTCGACGACCGGGGCGCGGCGCTTTGGCTGCATGATCCCGAAAGGCCCGGGTTCCAGCGGATCGCCGGCATGGAAACGGAACGGCTTGGCGGGATCCGAAAAGGCGGGGAACGCGACGATCCGGCCAACGGCACGAGCTTCTTCCATCGCGAGCATCGGACTGATTTCGCTCCCCATCGGCGCATAGCCGGCGACCACCGATGCCTGCGCGCAAAGGGAGGTAAGGTGCTCTGCAAGCTTCTGCTCGAGAATCGCCCGATGACCGTCGTCGAGCGTGGCGACGAACGCCTTTCGGGCATCGAGCGCCGCCCGGCGCAGCGAATCCTTCGAAAGGTCAAAGGGAAGTGACGGGACCACCATGGCCGTTTGCCGGAAATCCTCTGACGCCACAAACGTCAGGTGGGCGCCGTATGCATCGGACCAGGGTCCGGGCAGGGACAGCTCCCATTAGGATCGATAAGCCTCAGGGATATTCATGGGCTCGTACCGGGCAGACCCGTCATGAACGACTTAGGAGCGAGCGGCCTCGACCTCAAGTGCCGAAGCGAGCGATTCGAGACGATCGGCTATGCGTTCGGCGCGTTCTGCAACCGCAGGATCGACAGCTGGAGGTGGAGGAGGCGCCGGGACCCTGCCATCATCGACGAGATCATCGGCGAGCAGGAGCGATGCGAAAAGCAGCTGACGAGCTTCCGACAGGGTACCGAGACCAGCCAGGGCTTCGCGGCTCTTGGCGTCGACAAGCGAAGCGGCCTTGCGAAGCGAATCCTCCTCGCCATCGCGGCAGGCGACCTTGTACGCGCGCCCAGCGATGAAAACGTCGATCTCCGCCATCAGGCATGCTCCGCCATTCGGATGATCTGATCGAGCTCGGCAACGGCTTCACGAACGCGTGCACGAAGCTCCTCATCCTTGCCGACTGGACGACTCACTTGCGCGATCGCGCGCTCGATCCTCTCAAGCGCACTTTCTACCCTGTCTAAAGCAGAAGCGAGACGGCCCTCATCCATCACAGTTTCTCGCTACGCACAAAGCGCCTTTCCGGCAAGACTCGAGTGGTTCGAAACTGGTCGTGAGGTTGACGCTTCACCGCTCACCGGCCAAGGGCCACCGCAACTCGCCCCGCCGAATCCCGCGCGCGGGCC
>DASSFK010000127.1:0-2652 GCA_035694565.1 Sphingomicrobium sp. | reverse complement strand
TGCATCGCCTCGACCACCGCCCAGGCGATGGCAAGGCCGTCATAGGTCGACGTGCCCCGGCCGATCTCGTCGAGGATGACGAGACTCTGCGCGGTGGCCTGCGACAGGATGGCGGCGGTCTCGACCATCTCGACCATGAAGGTCGAGCGGCCGCGCGCAAGATTGTCCGACGCGCCGACGCGACTGAAGAGCTTGTCGACAATGCCGACGGTCGCGCTGCTCGCGGGTACGAAGCCTCCCGATTGGGCGAGAACGGCGACAAGCGCCGCCTGTCGAAGGAAAGTCGACTTGCCGCCCATGTTCGGGCCGGTGATCAGCCACAGTCGGTCGTCGGAATCGAGCGTCAGGTCATTGGCAACGAAGCGCTCGCCGTCGTCCGACAGGGCTGCTTCGACGACCGGATGACGGCCCGCTTCGATTCTGAGGATCGGATCGTCGGTTACGTGCGGGCTGCACCAGCCGCCTTCGACCGCTCGCTGGGCGTGCGAGGCGGCAACGTCGATGCGAGCAATGGTTTCGGCCGCAGCGACGATGCGCGAGGCCGAGGCAATCGCGAGCCGGCTCAGCTCTTCGGCATGCGCCGCTTCGGTAGCGACGGCGTGCGCGCCGGCTTCGACCACTCGGCTCGCTTCCTCATGAAGCTCCGGAGAGTTGAAACGGACCACACCCGCAAGCGTCTGGCGGTGAGTGAAGCCGCTTTCCGGTGCCATCAGCCTTTCCGCGTGCCGGGCGGATACCTCGACGTGGTAGCCGAGGACCGCATTGTGCCGGATCTTGAGAGACGGGATCTGGGTCGCGTCTCGGTAACGGCTTTCAAGCGCGGCGATGGCGCGGCGACCGTCCGACGCTGCGGATCGCAAGGTGTCGAGCGAAGGGTCGTAGCCTTCCGCGATGTAACCGCCCTTGCTTGCATCGATCGGAGGCGATTCCACCAGCGCTCGCCGGAGCTGGTCGACCAGCGCGTCATGATCGCTCAGCCTCGGAAGCAGGTCTTCGAGCAAGGCCGGTCGATCGGGCTCGCCGCTAAGGTCCCGCCGAAGCGCTTCGGCGGCGGACAGGCCGTCGCGAAGCACGGAGAGATCGCGCGGACTCCCTCGCCCCGCGGTCAGCCGCGCGAGCGCCCGGGCGAAGTCCGGCATGGCCTTGAGCGCCGAGCGCGTGCGTTCCCGGCGAAGGGCATCCTCGTGCACCCATGCGACCAGGGCGAGCCGTCGTTCGATCTCGCCCTTGTCGGTCAGCGGCGCGGATATGTCGGCCGCGAGCAGGCGACGGCCGGCCGCCGTCTGGCAGCGGTCGACCTCGCCAATCAGGCTTCCAGCAACGCTTCCCGAGACCGAGCGGCAAAGCTCGAGGCTGTCACGAGTAGCCGCGTCGATTGCCATGTGCGACGAGCGCGAAACGCGGCGCGGTGCGTCAAGCAATATGCCCGCGCCCTTCTGCGTCGCATCGAGATAAGTGAGAAGGCCGCCCGCCGCCGCAAGCTCGGCTCGGCCCGGGCCGCCGACTCCATCGAGCGTGGCAAGGCCGAAGCGCGTCTTGAGAGCCCGCTCTCCAGCCATGCTATCGAACCCGCCCTTGCCTGCGGTCGTTCGAAACCCCGGAACCGAGGAATCAGCGATCGTCTCGGCAGGCGACAGCCGCGCGAGCTCGGCGGTCAGTTCGGCGCTCCCGCAGGCGACCAGTTCGAACCGTCCGGTCGAAATGTCGGCCGCCGCGATCGCCCAGTCGTCGCCCGCTCGTCCGATCGCGGCGAGCCAATTGGCTGCCGACGATTCGAGCAAAGTCTCCTCGGTCAAGGTTCCAGGAGTGACGAGGCGGATGATCGCGCGCTCGACAAGTGCCTTCGATCCCCGGGCCTTGCGCGCCTCGGCGGGGCTCTCGATCTGCTCGGCAATCGCCACTCGATGGCCGGCGCGGATCAGCCGGGCGAGATAGGATTCCGCCGCTTGCACCGGAACGCCGCACATCGGCACCGGCTCGCCATCCGCCTCGCCGCGCTTGGTCAGAGCGATGTCGAGGCAGCCGGCGGCCACCTTCGCATCATCAAAGAAGAGCTCGAAGAAATCGCCCATCCTGTAGAACAGCAGAGCGTCGCCAGCTTCGGCCTTGAGCCGCTGGTACTGCTGCATCATCGGTGTGGGTGCGTCCGAGCGCGCCATGTTTCGAGGGGTAGCGGGAAAGGTCGGGACGGGCGACTAGAATCCTGCCTGGCTCGCGCCGGATGCACCAACGAACGGCCGCTCGTCGAAAGTCTTCCAGTCGGCCGGGCATTCATCGACCTGCTGCGGCCGCCTTTGCCGATTGTCGGCGACCCAGCTAAGGGCAGCGGCCATGTCGGAAAGCAACATCACCTTTTCGGAAGCGGAAGCGCTGGAGTTTCATTCGCGCGGACGGCCGGGAAAAATCGAGATCATCGCGTCAAAGCCGATGTCGACGCAGCGCGACCTAAGCCTCGCTTATTCGCCGGGCGTCGCGGTTCCGGTGCGAGCGATCGCCGATGATCCGGGCAAGGCCTATGACCTTACCGCCAAGGGCAATCTCGTAGCGGTCATTTCGAACGGCACCGCGATTCTCGGCCTCGGCAATCTCGGAGCGCTCGCAGCCAAGCCGGTGATGGAAGGCAAGGCGGTTCTCTTCAAACGCTTTGCCGAC
>DASSFK010000126.1:0-30282 GCA_035694565.1 Sphingomicrobium sp. | reverse complement strand
AGCAAGGACGAAGGCGGCGGCGGACGCGGCGCCAAGCAACGACATTTTGATCATGTCGGAGGCGTAGCAAAGCCTCCGCCCGGCGCAAGCTCTAGACGGGTCGTCCCGTAATCCGCGAGATCTCGCGCTTCACATGCTCGTCGACGAGGCGCGGAAGATGGTCGTCGAGCCATTGCTTGAGGATCGGCCTCAGCATCTCCCGGACCATGTCTTCAAGCGGATTGGCCTGCTGCGGCATCGCCGGGACGCTCGCAGCAACGGTGGTCAGCTGGTCGAGCGCGCTCCGCGTCGCGCCGGCCGCCGCGGCATCGAGCAAGGGCGGGCCGATATCGGCCTTGGGCGCAAGCTCGTCACTCAGCTCGAGGACGTCGTCCTCACTCTTTTCCTCGAAGTCGTGGCGCGGCTGCTCGACGGCGGTTTCGTTCGTGCGAGCATCCTTGTCCTCGGCGATCACCTTTTTGATCGACGCGAGGATTTCTTCCATCGAGGGTTCACGGCCGGTCGAAATCATCCTTGCCGGTATCGCTTATTGCTTGGGCGGAGTCACGCCTTGAGTGGTCGTGACCGGTGGCGCGGTCGTTACCGGAAGCGGCGGCGGGGTTGACGGGGCGAAGGGCGCGGCGACGACGTCGGGAGTGACGATCGGGTTCGGCGGCATCTCGCTCTGGTCGACCGTGCGCGTCGAGATAGGCACATATTTCGGATCGCGCGCCCAGTCGTTCCAATTGTTCGCGACGCGGCGATAATTGCCGAGCGGATCGTAGAGCGGACCGCCATCGAGCCCGAGATCCTGAGCCTCCGCCTGCCCCATGGCGTTCAAGAGCTGGAAGCCGGCGACATAGGCGTCGCGGCGCGCGGTCACGAGCAGGACCTGCGAGTTCAGGAGCTCCTGCTCGGCGTCGAGGACGTTGAGGACGGTGCGGGTGCCGACGCTCTGCTCGGCGCGAGTGCCTTCCAGAGCCAGTTCGTTGGCGGAGACCGCGACCGTCTGCGACTGGATCGACCTTTCCGACGCCTCGTAGTTCGCAAAAGCAGAGCGGGTGGTCGCGACGACGGCACGCTCGGTGCCGACCGTCTGCTCGAGCAATTCGCCGCGCTGCGCCTCGGCTGCGCGGATCCGGGCAGCGGGAAGCCCGCCCTGGTAGAGCGGCATGCTGACGTTCACCCCGGCGCTGGTCTGGCTTCCGGTGTGGGGGAAGGCCCCGGTCCCACCATTGAGCTGGTCGACATAGGTGCCGCTCAAGACACCCGAGACCGTTGGATAGCGCGTGCCCTCGGCAACGCGGACGTCAAAGCCCGAGGCGACCGCCTGCCGCTGGATCGAAAGCAGGTCCGGATTGTCGGCAAGCGCGATCTTCACGGCCTCGGCCTCGCTCGCCGGGAACGGCGGGAGCGGCGGCGGCGGGGCAAGCTGGCCCGGCGGGTGGCCGATGACCTGGCGATAGATCGCCTCGCTCGACGTCAGCTGGCCCTGGGCGATCGAAAGTCGCGAGCGGCCCAGCTGAAGGCGCGCTTCCGACTGGGCGACGTCGGTACGGGTGAGGTCGCCGATCTCGAACCGGTCCTGGGTCGCCTGCAGGTTGGTCTGGAGCACCCGAACGTTGTTGGCGTTGAGCTCGACCACCGCGCGGTCGCGAATAACGTCCATGTAGGCCGCTACCGCCTGGGTGAAGACATCACCTTCGACCGCGCGAAGCGTCGCCCTGCCCGCCTCGACGCGGGTCTTCGCTGCCTTGACCGAGTTCTTCACCCGGCCACCGCTGTAAAACGGGGCGCTGAGATCCGCTCCAACCGAAAGCACCGCGCCGTTGGTGCCCGCGTTGAGGATGCCGCTTCGCGACAGGTCGCGGTTGAGACCGGCGGTCGCGCTCACCTCCGGCCGGCCGGCGGATTTCGCGATCGCGACGTTGGCGTCCGTACCTTTGAGCGATTCACGCTCGCCCATCAGGGTCGGATTGGTCTGATAGGCCGACACGAGTGACTCGCGCAGCGTGTCCGCAGACGCGGTGCCCGCGAGCAATGCTGCGGCGACCGTTGCAATGACTGTGTTGCGAATCACGGCTGGGGAAACTCCGAAATTTAAAAAGTGAATACGCGTGGGCGTTCGAAGCCGGGCAAGGCCGGCGCTGCCGCATCGGCGATTGATATCTGCCCGAAACCGCCGCCCGCCCTGCGACCGGTGATCAGGCGAGTGATGCCCTGGTCGATGATCGCGGCACCCAGACGTCCCCCGTCCGCCAGCTGCTCGACCAGTTCGTCGGGAATATATTCGACCGCCCCGTCGATGAGGATCAGATCGTAGGGCGCATTGGCCCTGGAACCTGCCTTCAGCGGCCCTTCGATCACCTTGACGCCGTTTGTCTTCGCGACCCCTGCAAGCGCCGAAGAGGATTCCAATGCGGTGACGTCCAGCCCGAGCTTGGCCATCACCACCGCCGAATAGCCCGTGCCCGCTCCGACCACGAGAGCGCGCTCGCCGCGAAGCGGAGCCAGGGCCGTCAGGAGCAGGCCGAGCACGGCCGGGGCCGCAAGCTCCCTGCCCTCGCCGAGCGGAAGTGAGCGGTCGATGTAGGCCAGAGGCTTGACGTCGTCCGGCACGAATTTCTCGCGCGGGACGAGCGACATCGCCTCGATCACGAACGGATCGTTCACGCCCTCAGGGCGGAGCTGGGAATCGACCATCGCCTGACGCGCGGCCGCATAGTCGGGGACTGGGGCGTGTACGGTCATGAGTGTTATATTATGCTAATACACCTGTGATGCAAGGGCGGTCATATCCGCCGATGTCCCCGCCGCCAAGGGGAAGGAGCTGCAGTTGGTCGAATGTCGGTGCTACTGTGGGTACGCAGCAGCATCGCAAGGGTTGACCATCCGCGAAAAGCCGGGGAAAGGCACGCTCTCGGCCCGATGGCGGAGTGGTTACGCAGAGGACTGCAAATCCTTGCACGCCGGTTCGATTCCGGCTCGGGCCTCCACCCCTCCGAAATTCCAGAAAATCTCCGAAAAACTTGGCAGGTTATCCAATTCCGGTTCTCGCGGGGCAGCCGAGGCTGAGTGCGCCGCAAGCGCGATGGCAATCGATCCTAGCATGTTGATCATGGAATCAACTCCGCCGCAGCGTCCTTGAACATATCCTGGTGAATGTCGTTGAATTCCTCGTCGGATAAGCCCTTGCACCTGATCTTCGGGATGACGCGGTGAGGACGGTGCTACTACAGACTGAAGCTTTGGCTGAGGCTTGGGCCAGCTAAGATCCCCCTCGTCACTGTCGCGGTATTCGCCAGCCAATGTCAGCACTTAGTTTCGGATTCATAACCGGGTATGTGCTGCACTTAAGGGTGTCCAGGCATTCGCGCTTACATTCCTCGGCATTCAGCCACTGTCGAAGCCGTTGGATGCAATCTTCCAGATCGTCACGCACTTCATAAACCCAGAATCTTTGGACGTCGTAACCCAACTCGAAGAGCCGCTGGTTTCGGATTTGGTCTCGGCGGCAAAGTTCGCCCGTCCAATCCCGGTGATACCGCTCCCCGTCTATCTCAACCACCAGCCGCCTCTCCCCGTCCGCAAGCAGGAAGTCGGCCACGTATTTCTCAATTGGGTATTGAGGGATGAGACGTATTCCGGCGCCAAATGCTGCGGTGTAGAAATAACGCTCCCAATCGGAAACGATTTCGGGATCAGCCACCTCCGGATACTGAGAAGTTGAGTGTGCGAGCCTTTCCTCGAGCGTCGCCTCGTTCTGCTCCCGTAAGGCAGACGCGTAGCTGGCGAAACGCGACAGATAGCCGACGTCGCTCTTCCCGCACGAAACCAGGTCTCCGACAACGATCAATTGTGCCCTTGCACGAGTGATAGCGACGTTGAACAGGTTTCCATTCGACCGAAGAAATGCGAGCGCTCCGGGCGGGGTGTCGACCGACACGACGGGCGAAAAAATCATCACGTCCCGCTCGTCGCCCTGGAACTTGTGGACAGTGTCGGAGAGAAATTGCTGGTTCACCAATCGGGCCGCCAGTCGCTCGTCGCTGTTCACCAGCTGTGTGATTGCGTTTGCCTGAGCCCGAAAGGGAGTCACCACTCCGACCGATCCACGATAGTCTTTGTGGAGGAGGAGGTCCTTAAGGACTTCGACCGCAGCGCCAGCTTCATCCCGGTTTACGGCTCCCCCCGCGCCCGGACGAGCGACCCGACCGCGCACATTTACCCAGCGGATGCCGGGTTCATCGCGGTTCGGCGAGCGCAGGTAATCGTAGTTCGTCGCAACGCGAAGGCGCTCTTCGTAGAACTCGTTGTTGGAGAAGTTGATGATGTCAGCGTGACATCGATGGTGATCGATGAGACTGATGATGTCTCGGCCTGAGACGTGGCTCGATCCCAATGCAAACAGCGACTGGTGAGAGTACGCCCAGTGAGGAAAATCCTCCATCAGCTCAAACCGCTCCAAAAGCGCTTGGTCCTGACCGCGTTGGAGACTGCTGATGTGCGACAGCTGCTTCTGGTCTCCAATGATCGCGACGGCTTTGGCGCGGAAGAGCAGCGGAAGCGCTGAAGCAATGTCGCACTGACTCGCCTCGTCGAACACCACTAGGTCGTAGAGATTTGGCTCAAACGGGATGCGCCCCTTTGCTGACAGTGACGTCACGGCCCAGCAGGGAAGTAGATGAGAGATCTCACGCAGCAATTTTGTGTATTCAGCATATGCTTTCCTCGAAAGCTGACCTTCGTCGCCGGCTTCGGCCACCATCTTCAGGAGGGCCACATATTTCCCCAAGCGGTTGCGTTCGCTCGGAGAAAGCCTTGAAGGCTGAAGGCGCAGCCACAGTTTCCAAAGCTTTTCTGAGTGGGACGCAATTCGTCCGAGCGTGGCGGCCTCCGACTTGGCGATATCCTCGAGCGATCGGGCACTTTGGAGCGCTTTAAGCGAAATCTTGTAGCGTATGGCATCACGCAGCTTGTCGATGCGGTGCTGAAGACCCTCAATTAGATCCGCGAATTGGCCGACGTCGGAGTCCGCCTCACATCTCGACGGAACGCTGACTCCAACCCAAGTGAGCCGGAGCCCGTGTCCGCCGACGGCCGCAAGAAGCTGTTCGAAGCGTCCTTTTCGCAGAAATGGCCAAAGCAATCTTGCGAGAAGGCTCGCCTCATCTCGCTTGGCGAGGCGGACTGCCTCCTCGATGGCCGTCGTACAATCCTCCAAGGCATGGAGTTCCTGCTCGTCCGCTGTTGCGAAAAGGTCTGCGCCGAGAACGGAGCGAGCATCTTCGGCAACCTGTTCCAGTCGGTCCGTTGCGTTACGAAGTTCAATGACCTGGCCGGCTTCGTAGGACAAAAGTTCATTCTCGGCGATAAACTGCTCGTGGATCCGCTTGGCCTCCTCGAACTCCTCCAACTCACCCTTGGAAGTCGTGGCAGACATGAGCGCCAGCGCGAACTCGGCGAGCTTCTGGTGAAAGGCTTGGCCTCCCACGCGTAGGAGAATGGGTCGAGGTCCCAGCGCGTTCACCCGCATCTCAACCACATCGACGGCCTTATTGTTCTTGCTCGCGAATAGAACCCGCTTGCCGGCCCATGCCGCGTTGACGAGCAAGTTTGTGACCACCTGCGATTTGCCAGTGCCAGGAGGGCCCGTGATAATCGTAACCGGCCTAGAAAGTGCCGATCGAACGGCCTCTCGTTGCTCCGTGTTCATCGGGATGACTTCAAGGATCGGATGCTTGGGTGCTGATGCAGCCTGCGCACCTGTGTCGGCGCCTAGTAGCCAATTTCCTAAGGCCGTCGAGGCATAGCGCTCCTCCGGCAACTGAGCGAGATCCCTTAGCTCCTTTTCGAGACCGCGCGTGAAGGGCGAACGCTCCGCCATGATGACGACCGCGCGGTTGTAGATGCCTTCAGCTTCGATACTTTGCATCGCTGGCCGGTCATTCGCCAGCGCTTCCGGATCAATGTCCTCTTTCCAGGGCCATTCGGGTCGCACGGCTTGGAGACGCATCGCCATTTCGTCTAGCTCGGGCTGCAGTTCCTCTCCGACCAAACCCAACTCAGCCTCGAGCTGAACCAGCTCATTCATGACCATGTCGCGTTCCGCGCTCGTAAACTTCTGGAACGGCTTCTGATTGATAATGGGATAACTAAGATCGACGCTCAGACGACCGCCAGCCTCATCTTCGATAGGGAAGAGAAGCAGCGGTTCGACCATGAAACCTTCCCAGTCTGACTTCTTAGATTTGAGCTGACAGATGTAGGTAGGGTATCCGAGATATAGCGCATATCGCCCACGCTCTGTCTTTTTCCGCCCGAGCATCGATCGAGCTGCGGCTGTTTCTGCCAGCTCCTCCGGGCCCGAGGGGAGCGAATTGAGTTCGATGTAATCGACGTCGAACTTGGACGTTAGGAATGTGCTGACACCTGCGTCATCATAGCCGAGGCACGCAAGATAGTACCGCGACAACCTCGCAAGATCAGTGTCGGCAAATTGTTCTTGTTGACTAGCAGGCGCAGTGTCAGACGCACGGGGGCGCTCGTGGACCAATTCCCAGCGGTAGGCACGGTCTTGGGCAACTTTGCCTTTGAGTGGCCCGTAAAGGACCTTGTATACTTGAGTGCGAGTAATCCCAATTTCTCGAGCGATCTCATCTGCCTTCAGGCCCGCCTTCGCTCGAAGCGCGTCGACCACTCTACTTTCGACGTTCATTCCGCGGCCCGCTGCGTGCACTTTGACAAAGGCGGCCATCATAACGGGCAACCGTTGGGGCTAAGAGGTCGGCTACTGGCAAGCTCGACCTGCGGTCAAAAAATGGCGGAAGTCTGCGGTTCCTAATAACGACCAGCTAGTCCTCTCCTGGGCAGCATTAGTCCCAAGTCCTTCAAGACTCAGGAAACCCCTGAATACCAACCTGAAGCACTCACAGGCCGTAATGACGCGGCTTGAGCCGCGCCCGACGAGCGGCGCCGGGCTCGTCGTCGCGACCTGAGCTCAGGTGACAATTCGTCCGGCATCGCTCGCAGCGTCGGCGTATGCGTTCAAGGTGCGATTCGGCCGGAAGCTAGTGTCACGCTCAACGGGAAGGCCAAACCGGCCCCGGACGCTCGCGAGCGCGGCAAGAGAGACTAGGCCGAGCTCGGGATACCCCAGCCCGAGGTCACACAGGCCGAATGCAAGGTCCGGGTCGTCGGAGTCAATTTCCGTCAGGAGCCAAGTGCAGTTTGCGTCCGGCGTGAAGAGCTTCACTACTGGGCGTAGATCATGAT
Source organism: Sphingomicrobium sp. (assembly GCA_035694565.1). GTDB lineage: Bacteria > Pseudomonadota > Alphaproteobacteria > Sphingomonadales > Sphingomonadaceae > Sphingomicrobium. The sequence continues at coordinate 23,028 of DASSFK010000126.1, read as the reverse complement.
CTCCGCCAGCTTTGGTCTTCTTGCCGTTGGCCAGGAGTTCTGCGCGAATGGCATCGCTCAAAGGAAGGGTCATCGAAGTCACCTCGTCTTGCCTCGCGGATGAGGCGCAGCGAGGCGGCCAGGCGATGAAGTGGAGCGGCCGCACCCAAAGGACCGAACCAAAAACGGAGGATACGCCGGCGCGACTCTTTTGCTTGGCGATGCCAAGGCGGCGCAGCCGCCAGCCGCACGCTTCTTGGGAAGAAGGAGCTCGTGCCGAACCCTTTGCATTTTCACGGAGCCTCGCTGGCGCAGTTCTGCAACCTTCGTATAAGAAGCCCGGGGAAAGCATCACTGACTCTTCGACGCACGGAGCAGCACTTCGGCGCGTTGGTCGACTTACATTCCGCTAAGCTGCTTGGCCCTCACAACCAAGGATCCGGAAGATCTGGGACAACTAGTCTTCGCCGAGTCCGGACACCCGGATAACGAGGCGAGATCTCCCTGCCCACCTCTCCGGCCACATCTACTTCACGACCAACAACACTGGGCAGCACCGGATCGCGCCGCTTTCAAGGCCGACGATTTCGGGTTCGATGTACGGCCTTTTAGCGACGCTCGAAGTCGGCAGCGGGTCGCGGCTCGTCCCTCCTGCTACCCAATCGTTCTTGCACCTTTGTCGCGGCAGAAAGACCCCTAGATCGGCGTCGCGATGCCGGGGGATGGACCCTGCGACGGCTATCGAGCGCCACTCCAGAAAGCGACCTCGAAGGACTTCGCGCGCTTCCAACTCTAGGGCTCATCACAAAAGAAAACGGCGCCCCACCCGAAGGTGAGGCGCCGCCCCCTTTTTTAGCTCATCCGACGATCAGAAGTCGTAGCTGAGGCCAACCTTGATGCGCCACACCGAGCCCGACACGTTGATGAAGTTGTCGGCGGCGATGGCATCCGAGCCAGCGAAGCCGGTGATGATGTAGCGGCCTTGCGAATCGACGCCGCTGATGTTCGCGATGTCCTGAAGCCCCGCGAAATTACGGCGATGCTGGAGGTTCCAGCCGTCGTCGAGGAAGTTCAGGAAGTTCTCGAACCCTGCATAGAGCGTGATCTTGTCATTGAGACCATGCGGCGAACCGAGCATGCGTCCCGGCCCCGGGATTTCCTGCGAGAAGCGCAGGTCGAGGTCGAAGTACCAGTCGTTCGTGCAGGTGTTCCGCTTGATCGTCTTGCCGATGTAGTTCTTGGCGCAACCGACGCCGCTTGCGTAGTCGGCGAGCTGCTGGACCGCGGTCATGTTCGACGTCGGCGAGATGTTCGGATCGCTGATGCCGGTCGGCAGATAGACGAGCGCGTTGTCGGTGCCCGAAACGCTGTCGCCGAACACCGAGCCGCCGGTGAACGTCAGGCTGTATGGACGGCCCGAACGCGCGACGAACGTGAAGCCGAGCGATGTCGCCAGGTCCTGCAGGAACTCTTCGCGGAAGTTGCCCGAGAAGGTGAAGTTGTTCCGGCTTCCGAAGAACCCGCGGGTCGCTTCGGGATTCTGGCGGTCGAAGGCGGCCGTCAGGTCATAGTTCGAACCCGCGGTGGAGTTGAACATGTTGCGGCGATCCTGCGCGGCGGTGAAGGCGTAGCCGAACGTGAAGTAGCTCGAGCCGCCCTTCGTGAAGATGCCGCGGTCGAAGTTCTTCGACAGGATGAACGAGGCGATGTGGCTGTGATAGCTGCCGGCATTGGTCAGCATCAGCTCGTCGTCGCGCTGCGTGTTGAAGCACGCCGCCGTCACATTCGACCACACCGGCGTCGGGGTGATGTCGGTCAGGACCGCATCGCAACCCGCAACCGTCGGATCGATCGCCCGGTAGATCGGACGTCCGTCGATCGTGAACCCGTTGAGGCCGATCGGGGTACCACCGGGGCCCGCGGCAACGGCCGGAGTCTGCGCCAGGTCGACCATCGTGAACGGATTCTTGTACTTGGAGTAGATGTAATCGAGGCTGACGTGCCAGCCGCGACCGAACGGGCTGTCGCCCCACTCGAAGTCGCTCTGGTAGCCGATGTTCGCCCGGAACACGGTCGGCATCTTGATGTTCGGATCAACCGACTGGGTGTCGCCGAGACCGGCCGCCGCCCGGTTGATGCCGTCCTGGCGGAAGCATTCCGGAAGACCGGTGAACTGGCCGTTGGTGACGACGCCGATCTGGCCGGCGGGGCAGCTCGACGACTGGGTCGTTCCTTCCGCGAAGCCGAAGCCGTTGTTCTGGAAGGCGTTGCCGAACCAGACGAGCGGGTCGCCGCCCGAGAAGATGCCGACGCCGCCCTGCACCTTCGCACGACGGAAAGCGCTGAAGTCGCCGATGTCGTAGGTGAGCCCGATACGCGGAGAGAAGACCGGATCGAGATCGCTGAAGCCGGTCGTGTTGGCGAAGCCGTAGCGGTTGACGAAATTCTGGTTGAGCGCCGGTCCCGGACCGTCGAACATGTCCATCCGGACGCCGAGGACGGCGTTCAGCTTGTCGTTCACCCGCCAGTCGTCCTGGAAGTACATCGAGTAGATGGTGCGCTTGAAGGCCGCGGCGGCATCGTTGATGTCGCCGGTACGGGAGAAGTTGCCGAACGCGCCTTCCGTTGCGCCGCTGACGATGTTGAACGGAAGCGTGCTCGTCTGGTTGTCGCCGGTGCCCGGCGAAAGCAAGCCTGCCTGAAGATCCGCGAGGTTGCGGAAAACCAGGGTCCCGGTCGCGTTCTGGACGAACAGGTTGAAGATGTCTGCCTTGTTGATTTCGGCGCCGACCTTCAGCTTGTGATCGCCGCCGTCGAAGTTGGCGACCGCCTTGAACAGGTCGACCTTGGTCTTGAGGTCGTTGGCCGAGCGCGAGGTGCCCGGACCGGCAAGGATCGTTGCGTCGGGCGGATTGCCGGTGCCGCTCGGATTGTCGATGCCGACGATGATGCGCGGGATCGGGTTGGCGTCCTGGGCTTCTCCGCCGCCGAACGGATCCTGGAGATCCTGGATGTCGGCGTGCGAGTAGCGCAGCTCGGTCGAGACCCGGTCCGACCAGGTCGAATAAAGGCGGCCCGAGTAATATTTCGAGTCCGTTCCGCTCAAATAGAAGGTGTTCTGGCCGGTGACCTGCGGCGAGTTGCCGGTGAAGAAGTCGTCGGTCCGAAGCGTCGATTCCTTCAGGCGCTGGTAGGTCGCCTCGAAGCGGTGGTTGTCGGTGATCTGCCAGTCGACACGGCCGAACAGGCGCTTGTTGGTGAACGGCCGGGTGTGCACCAGCGGGCCGGTGTCGATGCCGTAGACGTCGCGAAGCGTGTCCGAGATGGCGTTGAACTGGTCCTCGGTCACGCCGCGGACTTCGTTGGTGAAGCCCGCGCCGACCGGACCGTCGTCCTGCGACTGGCCGGCCGTCTGCTTCTCGTAGGCGCCGTAGAAGAACAGTTTGTCCTTGATGATCGGGCCGCCGAGCGAGACGCCCCAGCGCTTGTCGGGCTCGATCGGGCCGACCGGCGCTCCGTCGACGGTATCGCCGCGAAGGCCGTTGTCCGAATATTCGTAGAAGCCGCTGCCGTGGAACTTGTTCGAGCCGCTCTTGGTGACGACGTTGATCGCGCAGCCCGAGAAGTTGCCATATTCGGTGTCGAACGGAGCGAACTGGACCTGGGTCTCACGGATCGCGTCGTAGGGGACGGGGGTCGAGCTGCGCGACGAGAAGCCGGTGTCGTTGAGGCCGTAGATGTCGCTCTGCGCGATGCCGTCGACGGTGAAGGTGTTGAAGCGGTCGTTTCCGCCAAGGCAGGAAATACGGTCCTGGCCCGAGCCGCCGGTCGCGACGTCCTCGCGGTCGAGGCTGACGCGCGGGTCGATGCGGATGATGTCGCGGACGTCGCGGTTGAACGAGGGGGCGTTGGCCATGACCTCGGCGGTGAACGCGGTGCCCGGGCCGACCTCGAGCTGGGTGGCGCGAACTCGCGAGGCGGTCACGACGATCGCCGTCGATTCGGCCTCGGTCGCAGCCGGGGTCAGCGCGAAGGTGAGCTGGGTCGCGCCCTGGAGGCTGGTGAAGATCTGCTGGACGGTCTGGCCCTGGAAGCCCGAAGCCGTCGCGCTGACGGTGTAGGGGCCGCCAGTGGTCAGGTTCTGGGCGCTGAACAGGCCCTCGGCGTTGGCAGCGAAGGTCTGCGTGTTGCCGGTACGAGTGTCCGTGACGCTGACGGTCGCGCCCGGAACAGCGGCGCCCGTCTCGTTGGTCACCTGACCCTGGATGGACGTCGTGATCTGCTGAGCGAGAGCGACAGACGGAATGGCTGCGACAACCGCAAACGGCGTCACAAAGGCTGCGCAGGTGCGCAGCAAGATGGATTTCTTCACGTGGATCCCCAAGCAAAAAGACAATGCAACAGACTCAAATGATCTGGAGAATCACCTGAGCTCGGCCCCCCAGCCGCTAGGGGCGCTTTAAGACGCGTCCGTGACAGCCAGGACCGGACGAGCTCGGATTTTCGGCACTGTTGCAAATGCGACACGGCCCTTTCGGGCGTCCCGCGCAGGAAGGGTCAGGAGGCTTCGTCGAGCCTCTTTCCCAACGTCACGAACAGATAGACGGCGGGCGGGACCAGCACCGCCGACAGGACGACCTTCGCGAGCATCTGACCGAGCAGGAGCTCGGTGATCGGGAAGACTCCATAGAAGGCGATCGTGATGAAGATGAGCGTGTCCACCACCTGGCTGAGCATGCTCGCGATGCCCGCTCGGAGCCACAGGAGCCCCTGCCCTTCCCTCGCCTTCAGGCGGCTGAAAATGGTCACGTTGAGGAGGGTCGAGATTCCGTAGGCGAGGATCCCGCCGAGCCAGATGCGGGGAGTGCCGCCCATGATCGTCTCGAACGCCGTCAGCCGCGCCGGGTCCATCTCGGGCGACGCTGGAACCGAGAGCACGATGATGCTGAGCGCGAGCGAGACGAGCAAAGGAACGAAGCCGATCAGCACCAGGCGGCTTGCGGTCTCGCGACCGTGGAGCTCGGCGACCGAGCTCGACGTCACCACCAGCAACAAGAACGCGAAAATGCCCGCCTCGACCGCGAGCGGGCCAAGCGCCACCTGCTTGTTGCCGAGGACGCCCGCGATGCAGACCATCCCGCCGTAGAAGATGGCATAAGCAAACAGCGACATCGGGATTGTCCGGGCGGTCCGCGGCGCCGATGCGGCCGCCTCAACTTCAGTCGTCATGGGCCGCTGGCCTAGCCGGTTTGCGGCGAACTTCAAGAACGCCAATTGACCGGGCGGCTCGGCGGGAGCTACCCGACGCCCCCGTGATTCCGAAAGCCCTGGACATTGTCGCGATCGGCGACGCGATCGTCGACGTGATCGCGACGGCCGAGGATTCTTTCTTAAAGGCGCACGGCCTCACCAAGGGCGCGATGCAGCTCCTGTCGAGACAGGAGGCCGACGCCCTCTACGCGGCGATGGGACCAGCGCGCGAGATCAGCGGCGGATCGGCGGCCAACAGCATGGCCGGGGTTGCCGCCCTCGGCCTCGAGGCGGGGTTCATCGGGCAGGTCGCCGACGACCAGCTCGGCGCCATCTTCGCGCACGACATGAAGGCATTGGGAGTGCGGTTCGACACTCCGCCGATCAGCGAGGGTCCCCCGACCGGCCGCTGCCTGATCATCGTCACTCCCGATGCGCAGCGGACGATGAACACCTGCCCCGGAGCGAGCCACGAGCTGACGCCCGAGCGCCTCGACGAGGCCATGATCCGCTCGTCCTCGATCACGTTCCTCGAAGGCTATCTCTGGGGTCCGACAGGTCCGCGCGCAGCCATGCTCCGGGCGGCGGAGATCGCCCATCAGGCGGAACGGACCGTCGCCTTCACATTGTCGGAGAGTCTCTGCATTCCGGGCCGCAGGGAAGGCGTCATGGGAATGATCGAGGGCGGGATGATCGATATACTCTTCGCCAATGAGGACGAGGCCTTGCTGCTTGGCGGTGCCGGCGATCTCGACGGCGCGCTCGCCAGGCTCTCCCCGCTGGTTTCGACATTGGTCGTCACCCGGGGTGCCGCCGGCGCGCTCGGTTTAGAGCAGGGAAGCCGGGTCGACGTCCCCGCCGCTCCCGTCACAAAAGTCGTCGACACGACCGGCGCCGGCGACCTGTTCGCCGCGGGCTTCCTCGCCGCGCGTTGCCGGGCCCGGCCGCTCGAGCTTTGCCTCGAGGCGGGCTCGAAGGCGGCGGCGGAAATCATCTCGCATTTCGGGGCGCGTCCGGAAGCGAACCTCAAGGAACTGGTGCGACTGTGAACAATCTGAAGCGGCTCGCCGTCTATTGCGGCTCGGCGACTGGAACCGACCCGGCGTTCGCGGATGCGACGAGGGCAACCGCTGAAGCGATGGTGAAAAGCGGCGTCGACCTCGTCTACGGCGGCGGTCGGCTCGGCCTCATGGGCCTTATCGCCGACAGCATGCTCGAGCTCGGCGGCAAGGTATATGGAGTGATCCCGGACGCGCTCGTCGACCTCGAGGTCGCGCACACCGGCGTCACCGAGCTCACCCGCGTCCCCAACATGCACGAGCGAAAGGCGAAGATGACCGATCTCGCCGACGCGTTCATCGCATTGCCGGGCGGCATCGGGACGTTCGACGAGCTGTTCGAAGCCTGGAGCTGGAACGCGCTCGGCTATCACGCAAAGCCGTTCTGCCTGCTCAATGTCGGAGGCTTCTGGGACAGGATGATCGCGTTCATCGACCATGCGACGGCGAGCGGTTTCCTGTCGCAGTCGAGGCGCCGGCAGCTCCTCGTCGCCTCGAGCCCTGAGGAAGCGCTCAATCTGCTGGACGAAGCCGCAGGACGCGCTACGCAAGGCATGGTCTGGTAAGCCCGGGGAGGGGCTGCTTCCTTGTTGAGTCAAAAATTGATGAGCATCGCCGGGATCCTCGCGATCCTGGCGCTCGCATTCCTGTTGTCCACCAACCGCAAGGCGATCCGTCCCCGGGTGGTCGGCGCCGCGTTCGCGCTCCAGGCGGTGATCGCCTGGCTGGTGCTGTGGACGAGCTGGGGCCGGGCAGGAATCCAGTCGCTATCCGCGGGCGTCGCCAACCTCCTTGGCTATGCCAACAAGGGCACCGAATTCCTGTTCGGATCGAGCGCAAACAACCCGCTTGCGAACACCTTCGCGATCGCCGCTCTGCCGGTGATCATCTTCTTCGCGAGCCTGGTCGCGATCCTCTACTATCTCGGCATCATGCAGCGGATCGTCCGCTGGGTCGGCGGAGCGATCGGCTGGGTCACCGGAATCAGCCGCGTCGAATCCTTGAGCGCCGCCGCGAACATCTTCGTCGGCCAGTCGGAATCGCCGCTGGTGGTGCGTCCCTATCTCGCCGCTCTGCCCCCTTCCCGCCTGTTCACGGTGATGTGCGTCGGAATGGCCGGGGTCGCTGGGACCATCCTCGCCGCTTATGCGAGCCTCTTAGGCCAGAGCTATTTGCCCTACCTTCTGGCGGCCGCCTTCATGTCCGCCCCGGGCGGCATCCTGATGGCCAAGATGATCATGCCGGACGATCTTCCGGGCACCGGCGAGCTCCCGCTCGAGGGCGGGGCGGACAGCGAGGACCAGGTCGACGTCGCCGAGACGTTCGAGGAGGGCGAGCGGCCCGCGAACATCATCATGGCCGCGGCGCAAGGGGCGCAGACCGGCGTCAAGCTCGCGGTCGCGGTCGGAGCGATGGTGCTCGCGTTCGTCGCCCTCGTCGCGCTTGCCAACGGCCTGCTCGGCGGGCTCGGCAACATGGTCGGCATTCCCGACCTCAGCTTCCAGCGGCTGGTCGGCTACGTGTTTCAGCCGATCATGTTCCTGATCGGGGTCCCATGGGAGCAGGCGAACGCCGCAGGCGGCCTCTTTGGAACCAAGCTGGTGCTGAATGAATTCGTCGCCTTCATCGACCTCGGGCAGATGAGCGCCGAAGTGCTCAACGACAGAAGCCGGGCGATCGTCACTTTTGCATTGTGCGGCTTTGCCAATTTCAGCTCGATCGCGATCCAGATGGCGGTGACCGGAGGCCTTGCTCCGAACCAGCGGCCGATGATCGCGAAGCTCGGAATTCGCGCGCTGCTGGCGGGTTCGCTCGCCAATCTGATGAGCGCCGCGCTGGCGAGCTTGATGCTTCCCTAAACCTTTCTGCTATTAGGCAATTCATGGCTACGATCACCGCCGATACAATCGCGTCCGTGTCGCTGAAGGACGCCGATGCGCATCCGCAGGAGTTTGCGCAAAAGCTCGGCCGAAGCTTCGAGGATTACGGCTTTGCGATCATCGCCGACCACGGCATTTCGGACGAGCTCATCACCAGGGCCGAGGAGAAGGCGAAGGCCTTCTTCGCTTTGCCCGACGAGGTGAAGAACAAATACTTCCTCGCCGACGGCGGCGGGCAGCGGGGCTACACGCCGTTCGGGATCGAGACCGCCAAGGGCGCAAGGGCCCACGACCTCAAGGAATTCTGGCATGTCGGCCGCGAGCTTCCGCAAGGTCACGAGTTCCGCTCGCACATGCCCGACAACGTCTGGCCCGCCGAAGTCCCGAGCTTCAAGGACACGTTCAGCGAGCTCTACTCGAGCTTCGATCGCACCGGCCTCACGATCCTTCGGGCGATCGCCCGCTATTTGAAGATCGACGAGGATTATTTCGCCGACACGGTGCGCGACGGAAACTCGATCCTCCGGGCGCTTCACTACCCGCCGCAGAGCGAGCCGACGGGCCAGCACATCCGGGCCGGAGCGCATGAGGACATCAACACGATCACCCTCCTTTTGGGCGCCGAGGAAGCGGGCCTAGAGCTCCTGACCAGGGACGGGCGCTGGATCCCGGTCTCGCCGAAGCCCGGCGAGCTGGTGATCAACATCGGCGACATGCTTCAGCGCCTCACCAACGGACGGCTTCGCTCGACTTCCCACCGGGTCGTCAATCCGCGGCCCGATCGTGCCAGCCACGCGCGCTATTCGATGCCCTTTTTCCTGCACTTTCGGTCGGATTTCCTGATCGAGCCGCTGAAGGGTACCGTCCCCGAGGGCGAGCAGCCGAAGTGGCCGCCGATCACCGCGCACGACTATCTCCAGGAGCGGCTGCGCGAGATCAAGCTCGTCTGATCTCCGATGGAACACCGTCGTTAGATCAGGTTAGTCGAAATCGGACATTAGAGCTTTAGAGCACCTGGGATCGTCTTCTCGTCGGCCCGCCTGCGGAGATACGGCCTTTTCAGCACACGCGTCGTGAACGTCCGCAATAGATCGAAAGCTGATGTTCTCAGCCGTTGGGCGGCAGGCCATCCGGAACGCCACCTTCCCCGTCAGTCCCACTGACTTTCGTCCCCCCGAGCTTCTTGAAGGCCGCATCGCGCTTGCTCTTGCAATCGGCGATCACCGCGGCCCCGGCGCTCGGCGCGACCATCGTGTCCCCGGAAAACGGAATTTCCTTCTTTGCCGCACTGATCGCTGCCTGGTTTGCCGCATCCTGGTCCGTGTTCGCCTTCTGCGACAAGGCGAGACGGGCGCTTTGATCCTCAAAGCTCGTGCCATCAGCCGTGCTCGAGGCGCACTGATTAAGCGAGGCAAGGGCCGTACTGACCGCAGCCTGGTAGCTCGCCTCGAGCGTCGCCTCGGCCTGCATCTCCGCAACCTTCGCCTCGCGGCCCTTGGCGGCGATGAGCCGGTTCTCCGCCTCGGTCTGGAGCGTCGGCTTCACCTCCTCGAACATCTCGCTCAGGAACTTCGCAAGTGCGCTGCCGGTCCTCGTCTCGGTAACCGCGACCCGCACGGTGAACGGTCCGTTGACGTCCTCGGCCTTCAGGGGAAACCAGCGGCTCTCCTGCGGCCACCCGACGTAATCGGCATTGTCGCCGACCTTCAGAAACTGGAACCGAACCGGCGTCCTGGGGCTCAGTTGCCCAAGCACGATCTCGGCGCCGGGATTGCTGTCGGCGTCGAACTCGGCGTCAGGAGCAACGAGCGAGATCATGATTGCGACATGCCTGCTGTCGCCCGAGAAGTTGAGGGCCGGCCTCGCGACCGGTTTGTTCAATGCGGCATAGAGCGGACGAAGCGTGAACGCCGTTCCGTCGCTTGAACTTCGGAACGCCGCCTCGAACATGAAATCCGGCTGCGCCGTCATGTAGACGCGGTGCTGGCGTGCCAGGGTCACCAACGCGCTGCTGGGGAGCAGCATCCTATTGGTCCAAGCGGGCGGCGCGCTCACGAGATCCTTGATGTCCTTTTCGTCGATCGCACCCGCGAACTGGCCGCGCAGCACTAGGACGCATTGTTCCTTCAAGGCCGCGGGCTTTCCCTCGAAATTGCCGTTGGCGTAGAAAGTCTTCACTTCATCCTCGCCTGCCTTCTTGAGGGCAGCGCCCACGAGGTTCAGGGCCTTTTCGATGCCGAAGGTGATGAGGGTGGCGGGTACCGCGCTTTCGCCCGACGTCTCGCGAAACATGCACGGGCCCATCAACGCCCGCGTGCCCGAGTAGGTCGGACGTTTGCCATTGGCGAGGCGCGGCGCAGTCTGTTGGGCGACAGTCGAGCTGCCGTCAGGGAAGGGGCTCGTCCCATCAGTAATCGGCCTGGGCGCTGCTATTCCCGGCTCTCCCGGATGAGGCTGCGGCTGAGGCTGAGGCTGAGGAGCAGATCCTGCGGGCAAGTTCGATGGCTGCGGAGCCGGCCCGGCCGGAATGGTGCGGGGCTGGGCAAAAGCGGGTGAGAGGGCGAAGGCTGCGCACGCCAGCCAAGCAGATGCTTGTCTCATGTAATCTAGCTCCCCAGTTGGTCCAGTCGATGGATGACGTCGCGCGCCCAGCCTAGATTCTCGTCGGTGAACCTGAGGCCCGTGTTATGAAGGCCCTGGGCCTCGTTGACGTGGATGCCGATGAACGCGCTCGTTCCGCCGCGTACGAAGACGGGGCCGCCGCTCTGTCCGTGGAACGTGTCGATCTTGTAGACGAGCTCGTGGGGGACCGCGGGATTGATTCCGCCCGGCCCGTCGCCGACCTTGATCCGATTTCCGTCGGCCTTCGCCTCATCCCAATGCTTAGGATAGCCGGCGACCAGGAGATCGTGCGGCCCGAGCTCATTGAATGGCACAGGCTCCAGCATCTCGAACGTCCCACTGGCCGGCGTCTGCATTCGGAGGATTGCGATGTCGTTGGGGCTGCCGAGGATCGGCTTCTGAGCCGGGACCGCGATATGGGTGACCCATTCAAGGCCGAGATCGAAGTCGCCGTTCTTGGCGCGGATCGCAAAGAAGCGCGAGGGATTGAGGATCCAGTAGCCACCCATCGAGCGCCGCGGCTGGCCAAAGTCCACGACATGTGCGGCGGTGACGATCATCCGGTCCGAGACCAATGAGCCCGTCCCTAGATGCGCGGGGAATCCCTGCATGTCGCGCCGGATCGCGCAGAGTGCGTTGAGCGGCTCCGGAACCGGGTTCGGAACGTCGCGCCAGTCGTAGCCGGGTGCGCCGATATCGCCGATGAAAGGTCTCCCACTCGCAGTGCAAGACGTCTGACTCGATTCGGCCGCGTCAGAATGATCAAATTTGCGTTAAACGGCAAGGTGTAACACCGAAGTCAACAAAGATGAGGGTTAACTTCAGCTGCGCAGTCACGTCCGAAAAGCAGACACCACACCAGCTTAACTTGGCTGAAACTTGGTTTGGCGAATAGCGACCTTCAACGTTGTGTACGAGGCTCGATGGCATCTTCCCTGGTCTTTTCAGTCTTGGCTCTGCTCGTAAGTTTCCTAGCAGGGTGGATCGCCTTCCTGCCGCTCCGAGGCATGACATTCTATACGCTAACGCAGGCCGTCGTTCTCAGTCTGATCTTTTTGGCGATACTAGCCGTTGGCCTGCGCGTGGCGTCTATCCTAGCCGACTACGGCGGGTTGAATTGGCGTCCCGTCTTGTTGAGCAGTGCTGTCGGTTTCTCGATCCCCCACCTTCGTGAGCGCTGGCGGCGCAGGCGTGCCCGCTAATGTCTGCTTTGGGTCGAAGGCTGGCACTGCGCTAATGGCAGCAATGGTTGGAAAGGGGACATTGCGCTTCTCAATTCGTCCAATCGTTTCGAATGTCGCGGAGCCTGATCCGGGCGAGTGGCAGCCACAAGATAAGCAGCGCCAGAAACCACCACCATTCTGCACCTAATGCCAGCAACACAATAGCGATGAACGCAGGCTCCAAGAGCATCCAACAACCTTTGAAATAGACCCTGAATGAGTCGCGCCAGTTTGGGGGACGATATTCCGTCATGACGTGAGCATCCGTCTTATCGCGGATGTCCGCAATGGGCAGAAAGCGGACATTAGCTGTATTAACGTGTGAGGACTATTTCGCCGGTTTCGACGTCTTCGACCCTGTCGATTTCGTTTGAGTAGAAGAAGTATCGGCCGTGGTCAGCCGAGAGGGCTATGCCGCCGCGCTCCACATAGTGCTTGTACCCGCTTTCGATGCGAGGCGAGGCAGTTACCCGGACTATTTCTAGTACCTCCATCGGTTCGCCGTCCGTGGCTATTACGCGGGTTGCGCGACCAGACCGCGCAAGCAGTACCTCAACCACTTCATCTTCCGTCACGGGATGCTCCGGCAATCTCGATCGAAGCCCTCTAGCCAATGTCCCTAACCCCTCAGCCCCCCGACTTGGCTTTGTGCTCGGCTAACAGACCGTCCAGTTCTTCGATACGAAGCCGTTGCGGTGTACCCTTGGCAAGGCCTTTCAGGCGGCATTCGGCCCACAGCTTTTTTCGCTCGGACTCCAGTGCCCTAAGGTATAGATCAGCCACTTGTCATTTCCCTTGCAATGTCTGACCTAAACAGGCGCGACAGGGACCCAGCGACGCTCTTTACTCCCAAGAAGAGAGGCAGGGATTGGTATTGGCTCAACATGGTGGGTCTGTACGGGTTTTCGGTCGGGTTCGGCATCGGCGATAGGCGTCCTGTTGTCTCCCAACAATGATCTATCCGGTCGGATCATGACGGCCTTGTTGTTCTCCTTGGCCGCACTGACGACCTGGACGCTGGGGCGGCGGTGTTCGACGATGGTGGCGCAACTGAACGGAGATGACCTTCACCGCTGATGGCAGGAATGGGTGGAAATCTAACAGCCCAAGCGCCCTAAAGCCGTTCAAACATAACAGTCGATGCATCTCGATATTCGGTCTGCCCGCAGCTCCTGTAGCCAAGTTTGATTGCAATGCGCACCGATGCAGCATTGTCGGGGTGGATGATGCAAACCGTTCGGGTTGGTCGGTGCTGCCGCATCATCCAATCGTGAGCGGCTACGACTGCCTCGGTCGCAAATCCTTTGCCATGCGAACTGGTCGCCAGGACCCAGGCTGCTTCCGGGAATGGGTCAAACGATTCACCCAAACCGCGCGAGAAATGGGCCAGGCCGACCTGTCCCACGAAGCGGCCATTCTCCTTCTCCCGAACTGTGAAAATGCCATATCCGAACACGCTCCAGTGCCCGATGTTTCGCAGGAGCATTGTCCATGCGCTCTCGCGAGTTGCTGGCTTGGCTCCGATGAATTGCGCAACGTCGGGGTCACTGCTCATCGCGTAGCTGTCCTCAAAATCGGTCAGCGAAGGCGGAGCGAGTACTAGTCGTTCTGTTTCTAACATCTCAGACCACATCCACGCGCTTACAGGAATGGGCGGAAAGCTGACGCTCGCGAACAGTGCCTCACTTTCGGAATCGCTCGGGTCCGAGCACGATTGCGACCAGTCCGGCGATGGCACCTGCGATAGCGGCCCCCCAAAGCGTTGAAATTCCTGCCAAGCCAACTGCAATTCTGACGATCAACGCCACGGCAGCGCAAAGCATTAGCCACTTCCACACAGGTGCAACTTATCGACGAATGTAATGTCCGCAATGGGTCGAAAGCTGCCACTACGCTAATGGCAGCTTTGGGTGGAAAGCGGACATTGAATGGTAAGGATCGGCGTGCCAGCCATCGCGGATGCACAAGTCGCCAGCAATTGAAGCAGCCAGACTCTTCTTGGAAGTCGTTTGGAAAGACGAGCCGCCTAGCGAGGAGCAACTTCTTACCGCCCTGGATCGGCTGGTTGCGTCATTCCATGATGTTCCGGTCATCGATGCGTCGCTTTCGGACAGCGAGCCACCGGGGCAAGACTACCAATCGCTATATCAGGAGGTTCGGAGCCGCTTTCCTGATTATGGCCTCTATCCTGTGTCAGACCCGAGCGGCTCTCCGGGCGACGAGGATGCAGCGATGGTTGGCGACGCCGTCGACGATCTCACCGACATTACTCAGGACATGCGAGCGGTGGTTTGGTTCGCCGACAATGTGGGCCGGGACGACGCTCATTGGGCGTTCCGGCTGTTCTTCTTCCATTGGGGTCGCCATGCACGCGAGCTGTCGCTTTATCTGCACGCGCGTCGGTTCGGCTAATGTCCGCTTTGGGTCGGAAGCTGACATTAGCACCATGGCCTTCTCCCGCCTTCGTAGTAACGGGCTAGACCTTCGCTAACGAGCGTGTCGCCAACGCTGGTGCCGTTCACCAACACGATCCGCAGCTTGCGCCTGTAGACGTCCTCGTCGCGGTCGATGGGCTGCAAAGAAATTGGGCCGCTGTTCACTAGCTGGCTGAGCCGTTGCGTCGCCCTATCGCCGAGTGCCTTCTCGCTGGGACAGTGATAGTTATGCGTCTCCGGCGCATCGATGTCAGCGACGCGCACCTTCTGGCCTTCGATCCAAAGCGTATCGCCATCGACAACGCAGTTGGTCCCGCCGCCACTGTAGCAGAAGCCGAACGTCGCGGTGGCGCCGGTCGGGGCAGCGGCGCTGTCGTGCGCCCGCTCCGCCCATTCCTGGTCAATTGCATTTGGCTTTTCCTCGAGCGGAGTCTGGACTGCCATCCTCGGTTGAGAGCCGCCTGGATCGGCGGGCGTTAATCGCAGTAGGCTCGGCCCAATTCCTACGACCAGGCCAACTGCGGCTGCTCCGCCCCAGAGCGGCAAATACCTGCGCCACATCCGCCTTTTTCTCTCCACATCGAGCAGGGTAACAAGTTCGGGCGGCAGACCGGACGCACTTCCACCCCGATCTCCGAATCTGCGATGGATGATCTTGCCCCTCCGCCCCATCCGGTCAGCGTAATCAGCGCTGGTAAAAGATCCACACTGCGCATCGAGCTAGTGGCAGGAATGGGAGGAAAGCTGACACTCCGCGTGCGCGGCTAGTGGCCAGTACCCGGGCGATGGTCCACGGTAATGTGGAGGATCGTGACGGCAGTGAAAGCAGCGAAGGTGCAGTACGCATTGACTGTCTCTTTTTGCCCAGTCAGCTCGCTGTAAACGATGAACAGCCAAGCGGGCAGGACCACGACGAGGTCAACTATCTTCAGCCATCGCGGAAGACCTCGCCAACAGCCAACGGTATCGCCTTTGTGGGAGGGGCCGAACTCAAAACTCATAACCGATGTCGTCCGTCCTCTGATTGCCATCGCCATCCACAATGGGTGGAAAGCTGCCATTAGTTCAGCTCCTTGGCCGAGACGACGCGGTCAACAATGATGAGATGCTTGGCCAGCCCAAGATGCCCATAACGTCCCGCAACGGACGTCCGTCGCCCCACAAAGTCGAGAAGAATGTAGCTCGTCTTGCCCGGCTCAATATCGAAAAGGCGATCCTGACCCTTCGGAACTGGCGTGGTTCGCAATACTTCGAGACACAGATCGCTTGCCGTCTCGCCGGGCCGCGTGGTTAAGTCAGGATAGAACCTCCCCTCCTCGAACCCATTGGCCCAAACGCCTCGCATTCGCTGTGGCGCATTGAAGCGATAGCATTCTGCGTCGGACAGCCGCGTCGGCTGACCATTTGCGCTCCTGAAACATGGATAGAAGTCGTCGTCGAATATTGTGCCAGGGATCACTGCGAAGAACTGATCGCGCGAGTGCTGATATGCGGAAGGCGGGTTTGCGTTACAGCTGCCAACCAAAACGGCGAGCAATGCGAGGAAAACCGACTTTCGCATGACACCCAATGTCACGGCTAACCCAACGTCGGCAATGGGTGGCAAGCCCTAGCCGCTAACGTCCGCCTTGGGTCGAAAGCAGACATTCCGCTAATGGCAGCAATGAGTGGAGAGTGGACATTGCCGTCTGGCGCAGCCTGTGCGACGACCCGGTGATGATACTCAAGCTCTTCTTCCTCGCGCTTGGCGTTGCGATGCTCTTGCGAGGTGACCTTTTTGCCAAGTGGGCGGTCCGCCGCCATGAGCAGCGGTCGGCTGACCTAAGGTCTGGCGGTGAGGAGACCTACTTCGAGGAGCGCAGATCGCTCGCGACATTTCCTCCGTTCGCCAAAACGGGACTGTGGCGACTACTTGGAGGATTGCTGGTTGCCAGCAGCTTCGGCACTTTGCTGACCCACTAACAGCTAATGACCGCAATGGGTGGAAAGCTGCCATTCGCACATGTAGCTTTCGGGAATGGTTAATCCGTCGCCATTTTCGCGCGAGCCTTACCGCCGACGCACGTGGCTACGAAAGCGCCTCCCCTTCGCGCTGCTGGGCCTATCGCCCAAGGGGCAAGACTGCGAAGCGGCAGGCGGCCAACACGAATGGTATAACCAGGACGACCAACGGTCTGCCTGCTACCACTGCAACGCCGTTCGCGAAGGTCAGCTTTGGAAGTGAACGTGCGTGACCTTTGACCAGCTGATGGCAGCGCTACTCGCCCTGATCTGGGTCGCGTTACATCTTCAGTACATTGAAATTCTAACTCACAGGTCCGTCCGCGCGTTTTGGTTGAGGAGCGGCCGAGAGTTCCTAATTTCAAAACTTCTTTTCGTCGGAGCGATTGCCGCCTGCGGGCTGATGACGCTCTTTCCGCATCGGGCTGAGTGGAGCGCCTTCGTATCCCTCTGTCTGATGCTTGGTCATAGTCTAACCGCAGTGCGACGCTGAATTTCGTCGTGTCCGCAATGGGTGGAAAGCAGACGTTAGCTACGGCGAGCGGAAGTTGCCGATTCTGGAGCCTCGCGCATCATCATTAGCGCGGCCATAAAAGCCATCCCAAACGAGGCTGTTCCGAAAAAGCTGAGAATATCTGCTCCGGATGCGTCGCTGTAGTCGTGGGCGATGTTGGTGAGAAGGATACCCACAACGAAGAGCGAAAGAGCAAAGCTTGACCATTTCGGTCTCGCCTTCCGCACGGCCACAATGACTACGGCCCTGATCAAATTGGCTCCGGCGATACAGAGCATGAACACGATAATGGGCTTCATGACACTCGCTCTCCAATGCGAGTGCTCGCATAGTCCATTACGTGACGCAATTGCCTGCCCCGATTCCTTCAAACGTAGTTCGAGCTAATGGCAGGAAAGGGACGTTAGGAGTCCTGCTTGACCGGTCGGCTGTTCAGGCGCTTGCCCACACCATAGGCAAACCGAAGCCACGTCCACGTAGCGAAGAGGAACAACGCCGAGAGCAAAATTAGATAGTCGGTTCTGGCAACCAGCGTGTGTCGCAGGAGATATAATGGCGCAGCCATTACGCCTATCCAAAGAACGCTAAACGATACCCACAGTGCCAGCGCAAAGCGCTTGGCCTTCGGTTCAAGAGCCTTGGTCACAATCTCTCACTCGCTTCCGCATACGACACGCTTTCGGCGGCCCATAACCGCCTGAAACATAACCGTCCGCTAATGTCCGCAATGGGTGGAAAGCAGACATCGCCGTGGTAGGATTAACTAGAGCTGGGGTGCCGTAATGTCCGGTAAGGTGTTCATCTCGATTGTTGTTGCGGTGCTGTTCGGGCTGAATGGCCTGTTGCGGCTATGGAGCGGACCAGACAGCTGGTGGGATTGGTTCAGTTTGGCCGTCTCTCTTACTGGGGCCGTCGTCTTTGGGCTTCAGGCTCGCCGATATCAGCGAAGTGAAGTCTAACGCGATTATGGCAGCGATGAGTGGAAAGCTGACGTTAGAGGGATGCTCTCTTCAGCTGGTCTAAGCCGTCGAAGTTCGGCGGGGAATGTCGGCTTTTTGACCACCATTTTGCACCAGCGCTAACCCAGCGTTTCCTTAGTTCGGCGTGGCTCGTTTGATCATCGTCGTAGCCGAACTGAGTGCCACAGCAGGGGCAGATCTCTTGAGCCCAGTAGCCTTCACCATTTGCGAAGGGAGACGACGACGGGTCGCTGTAAGCGCAAACCGGACAGAGAAAGCCTTCGGTCATGAAACGATCTGTCGCGCTGTGGGAGAAAGGCGTTTTTTCCCCTCGTCGACCATCCACTCAATCAGTGCCAAGGGGATGTCTGGCCGGTGCGCTGTTAGCGTCATCTCGCTATTCCGGTCTGAGTAGAACAGGATTGCCACCAAGGAGGACGCGCCGTCAGTAACCTCCAAGAACATGCCATCTCGGTCAAGGTCGCTGCCAATCACGGCATGATAGTTCTGTCCGGCTATCTCGATCACGACGGCTAAGTAGCCGAGCGAAAGTTAATGGCAGCTTTGGGTGGAAAGCGGACACTAGCCGCTGATCTGGCTCCTCACTCTCCGAACGCCCACAAGCAAGAGAACGAGGCAGAGCATAAATACCGCTGCGTAGTAGGTGACAGTGAAGAGGCCCGGCACGAATGGCTTACCGTCAAGCAGGCTTCCAATCGGCCAACTGGTGGTCACGATGAAGATGATGACCGCCGCATTCACATAGCCGTCTTTGAGATAATCACGCTTTTTCATAAGGTGAGACTGCCACCGGCTTCCTATGTCTGCAATGGGTCGAAAACAGCCACTGTGCTAACGGCAGGAATGGGTGGAAAGCTGCCATTAGCAACGTTACCGTTTGACCCATGCGAAAGTCGGCAGAAGTTTACGAGCGTAGAGGTACGCTCTTCGTCTCAGCATCTCACCGCACACAGGCCGGCTTCTGGATCGGAGACGAGGAGATATCGGTCTTGCCTGATCCGACGCCCGACCGGGTGGAGGCTGCCGTAAAGTCAGCGCTGATACTTTCACAAGATGGTGTTCCTACACCCTTGCCCACGGCTAAGTTGGGTGAGTCCCTACTGAGTGCCGCTGGCGTCTCTTCTTGGGGAACGTTCATGAACTTGTCGAAGCTCGTCGACGTTCACCAGCAAAACGGTGAATGGCGGATCACGCCCTATCGAAATCTAGGGCGCAAAGAGGGGTTCGAGCCTTGCAAAGAGCAGGAAATCGCACTGGCCTGCTCCTCCGAAGGTTTGGGTCAAGCGGTATTGGACGCCCTTC
Organism: Sphingomicrobium sp.; assembly: GCA_035694565.1. GTDB lineage: Bacteria > Pseudomonadota > Alphaproteobacteria > Sphingomonadales > Sphingomonadaceae > Sphingomicrobium. Next base: position 3,784 of record DASSFK010000126.1, on the reverse strand, counting down.
GGTCAGCTACTTAGCTAATGGCAGGAATGGGTCGAAAGCGGACATTCGCGTTTCCCTCAATTAAGCCAGCTCTCGACCAGTCCCTCAAGTTCCCGCACACGATAAGCTGCGTGATCAGCAAGGCACTGATCTTCTTGCATTCGGTGGATCGTGCCGCCGCGACTCAGCTCGGATTGCACTGCGCAGTCAGTGACGTTCCAGGCATCCCAACGGCGTTCGCTCTCTCGGAGTTGGCTGATGAGTGGCAGCAAGTGCTTCCGACCTGAGCTCGTCAGGTCCTCCTTCGTCAGAAGCGCCCGAACTTCGACGAGTCTGGCCTCCCAAGCACGCCGTGAGAAAGTTGCACAATCGTTGAGGTCTCTTTGGCTCATGTGGCCGCCGCCATGCTCTTCGATGCAGCGATCAAAAGCCGCGTCAACGCATGCGTAGCTATTCATATGCGGAGTTTCTCGAGCGCGATCCCGACATTGCTCTATCACGATCTTGGCCCTTGCTTCGCCGCCGTCGGCCCAAGGATCGGAGCGCGGCGTGGCAACTCCAGCTGATGCATGCGAGCAGATCGAGATGACCCCAATCAGATAGAGCAGCATTCTCATCGGCTGATCATCTGCCAGCGGCTCAATGTCTGCAATGGGTCGAAAGCAGACATACGCGTCGCCGACCTGCCGGTCCCCTTGGTCGGTAATTAAGGGTGGTCGGGGCAGCGCTGGGTGTTGAGCCCCGGCAAGCGAACCCAATGTGGTTTTGCGTCAGTCGGGCGAAGCGCCCAGAGGCATTGACCTTGACGAGCGATCAGAAAATCGGCTGGACCTTTTTCCAAGGTCACGGGCGCGTGCTTCAACGATGATTTGATGATGGCCGCCGCCTGGAACGGCACATAAAATACGATGCCGAAAATGAACGCTGTAATAGTGAGTTTGTAGGCAATACCCCCGAGCCTCAGAGCTTTTTCGACGTCCTTATTTTTGGGATCACCGGTCTTCACCCGTCGGCTCAAGAAATTAAACGATTGCAGCAGGAAAAAGAGGTTAAATCCTGCCGAGATGGTGAGACACAGAGCCGAAACGGCAAACGATACAAACATGATTGAGCCGACTTGTGCCTCCAGCCGGTCCATGCCGAAGACAAGCAATCCAGTTGTGATCGCAAGCAACCACTTTGCCGTTTCCAAATAGAGCTTGTGGACCTCAAACCCCGAAATTGCTTCCGGCACGGGTGATCCCGAAGGAAGTTTCGCCTCCTCCGATGTTGTGTTGCTGGTCACTCTAGAATCCAGGAGGGGGCTCGCACGTGCTGCGAACGGCAAGTCCGTCTTCCTCGCGGATCAAGGGCAGCGTCCAATCATGATGAGGCATTTTGACAACCGAGCCTTCCTTGACAGCGCGTTCAATCAAAGCCCTTCGGCCCCAACGGACATCACCCAGAAGCTTGTCAACTTCGTTTGGCGCTGCATCGAGACGGGCCGCGACATATTCTGCGACGTAGCGAAGCGACAGTTCGGTGATTGCGAAATGCCCGTCGTCGGGCCGCGTAAATTCGTGAAGAATTTTTCGGACCGTCTGAACGTCAACCATAGCCATGGAACGAGTTCCTTTCGACCTTCGATCGAGAGTTCGCAAATTGCGTCTGCAAGGCGACGATCGAGATGCAGGCCCCCAATTAATTGAGGTGGCTGCAACATCAGGGCGGAGCTTATGCTCGCATGTCGTCCCCCAACGAACTCCCGAGCAAGGGGCGATTATGCACAAAAGCGGTGCACTTTGGAAGGCAGCCTTTTCCGAGCAGGTTGTTAGATTTGCGTCACAACCCTTAATCGAAGGCGTCCAAAGGACGAATGTCCGCAATAGGTCGAATGCTGCAACTAAGCTAATGGCAGCAATGGGTCGAAAGCAGACATTCGGCCCTCCACCGCAAATAGATTCGTCCAGAGGAATCCCTCCAGGGGAGGGTCAAAATTCGGGCTGCTTCACTGCGGGACCGATGCGATCTCTCGCAAGAGCCAAATCGAAACATTCCCACGCGCGCGTGTGACACTGGGACGATCGGTGGGGGTAACCCGAATATCTTGCTCGCGCTCTTTGCGCTCTCGTTCGCAGGGATCGCCGAAGCGATCATATTGGAGCGCCATCGCAAATAGTCAGGCAGCACTTTCAGAAGGCCCGCCGCCCGCGTCGCTCAACGAGACGGCGGGCCAGAGGCCGTAGGCCGTCCCGTCGCGGATGATCCGAAGGCCAAGCCCACCGGAGATTTGCTTTAGCGATTTCCCGATCTCCTCCGGGCGCACATCATGCTCAATAAGCTGCACCCTCCCTTCGCCCGACGCTAGGTCGGCTAAATAGTCAGCGATGTGTTGGCCGCCATGCGTCGTTGCGAGCAGCAGGCCGGCGAAATCCAGGGGATTGACGACGACATCTGCTCCGGCCCGCTTCGCCCCGGTCGAATGCAGACACCGGCCTTGATGACGGCGCTACCTTTCGACCAGGTGGCGTAGTAAAGTGGCCCGCGAACAAAGCCGGAGAAACGCCATGGTCCTTGGTTCCCGCCTTGCCGCTGTTTTGCTCCTCGCAATGATGCCCGTCGCGCCGGCGTCTGCGCACCATGGGTGGGCGTGGGCTACCGACGAGGAGTTCGAACTGGCTGGCATCGTTCGGCAGGTACGCCACGGCAATCCGCATGGGTCGATGGTGCTAGCGACCAAGTCTGGCACCTGGACGGTTGAGATCGGTCAGCCTTGGCGGAATGACCGGGCTGGACTGACGCGCCAGGCGCTAACGCCGGGAGTCAGGCTTCTCGTGCACGGCCATCGGTCGGCCAAGAAGGGCGAGCGGCTGATGAAGGCCGAGCGCATCGTAATCGCGGGCAAGAGTTACAATCTGTATCCGGACCGGCCAAGCTAAGCTCTCCGATGCTCGCCGACTGGCTTGGGGCGATAGAAACTTTGCCGGCCGTCACGGCCCTTCGCGAATCCTACTGGGCCTATCCGGCCGTGAACACACTCCACATCGTCGGCATTGCTCTACTTTTCGGGTCCATCGTTCCGCTCGACTTGCGGCTGGCGGGATGGCGTCGCGAGGACGCAAGCGTGGACTTGCTGTCGAAGATGCTGCTTCCGGTCGCGATCTTCGGCTTTGCCCTCGCCGCCTGCGCGGGGCTACTACTCTTCGCAACCGACGCCCGCGCCTATGCCGCATCCCCCATCTTCCGAGTAAAGATCGTCCTCATTGCCGCCGCGCTCGGAAACGCTTGGTTGCTGCGGAGAGCTGACTGGCTTTCGGCCAGCCTCTCCAGCCGGCGCCTCGCGTTAGCGGGTGCCATCTCCATACTTCTCTGGCTGGGCGTAATTATGCTCGGTCGCCTGATTGGCTATTCCTAAGCGGTGCTCAGCTCTCCGCGAAGAGGTCGGAAGCGACGCTGGCGGCGCATTCGGCCCAATCCATTTCGTGAAGCTAGCGAGTGTCGCAATGTCTGAAAGGGGTCGAAAGCGGACAGTTCGCTAATGGCAGCTTCGGGTGGAAAGCTGGCATTAGCTAACTAGCATTGCGACGCATGAGGCTAACCAACCCAAACGCCGCCATCGCCAGCGCAAGGAAAGCGAACTGATAGATTGGCAGGAACAGGGCCACCAAATGGTTGTAGTCGCCAAGGTCCCAAGCAAGTCCCCAAATCAACAGCCCTGCGCCGACACTGGCAAGGGCGACCAGAACAGCCAGAGCCGTGCGCTGCGTTGGTTTTCCGCTGGCGACGAAGGCGACAACAGTGGGAACCATGACTGGCGAAATCACCC
>DASSFK010000125.1:0-8798 GCA_035694565.1 Sphingomicrobium sp. | reverse complement strand
AACTTGGGCGGCGATGCTTTCTTTCCTTTGCAACCGGCGCCCAACGTCTAAAGTCGGGCTACTGCGGGATTCAGGGGACCGATGGGCGATCTCGGGGGCACGGCATGGCTGGTATTGCTGATCGCGGGCCTTTGGCTTGCGATCGCAGCCGCCTTGCTCGTTCTTGCCGCTCGGCGGATCCGCGAAGCCAATTCGGTGATCGCTGCGGCGCGATCGATGGCGGTCCTGCTCGATGTCGCCCCGGCCCGTCCCCTGGTCGTCCGGCCCGATGGCTCGATCGAGGTAGACGAGAGACTTCTTCGGGAACTGGGGCTCGAGCCGCCCGTACGCCAATGGTCCGACCTGGTGGGCAAGGATTCCGGCTTCGACAAGAATGATCTGGAAGCGCTGCAATCGGCGGTACGAGCGGCATCGCTGTCCGGATCGCAGATCGAGCAACAGGCAAGGATAGCAGGCTCCAGCCGCGTCCTCGAAGTGCGCGGGAGCTCGGCGCCGCCACCGGAATCGCCGGGAACGGTCCTGCTGTGGCTTTCCGATACGAGCTCCGCGGAAGCCGAGCGATCGAAGCTCGCGCTGCGCATCCGGCAGACGGAGTCCGCTCTGGACTCACTCACCCACCTCATCGAGGCCGCGCCGTTTCCGATGTGGTATCGCGGGCCCGACCTGAGGCTCGGCCTGGTCAACCGCGCGTTCGTCGAGGCGGTCGAGGCACGGGATGCCTCCGATGTCATCTCGCGATCGACCGAGCTGATCGATGCGAGCGGCCCCGAAAGCGCTCGAGCGTCGGCCGAGGCCGCTCTTGAAGCAGGAAAATTCTATTCGCGCATGCAGCCGGCCACGATCCGGGGCGAGCGTCGCATGATGCGGATCGTGAACGTGCCGCTGCCGACGGGCGCCGTTGCGGGCTTCGCAATCGACGTCCAGGAGCTCGAGGATTCGCGGGCAGAACTGTCGCGGCATGTTCAGTCGCAGCGCGACCTCGCCGACCGGATGACCGCCGGGACCGTCCAGTTCGATGCGGACCGCAACGTCAGTTTCTTCAACCAGCCGTTCGCGGTGATGGCCCAGCTCGACCCCGAATGGCTTATGGAAGCGCCCGAGTTCGACCGCGTCCTCGAGCGGATGCGCGAGCGGAACCGAGTGCCCGAAGTCCGCGACTTTCCGGTGTGGAAGACGGAGAGACGTGACTGGTTCACCAGCCCGCAGGAAGTCATCGAGGAGGACTGGATCCTTGCCGACGGCGATCACCTCCGGATGGTCGCTCAGCCGCTTCCCGACGGCGGATTGCGAATGTTCCTCGAAGACCGGACGGAGCAGGTCCGGCTGGCTTCCGCCCGCGACACCTTGCTTCGGGTTCGCGCTGCGACCTTCGACAATCTCTTCGAAGCGATCAGCGTCTTCGCGAGCGATGGACGTCTCTATCTGTGGAACAAAAGATTCCGGGACGTCTGGGATCTCGAGGAAGAAAGGCTGACGGAGCACCCGCGCGTCGACGAACTCGTTCCGGCGATGGCGCGCAAGCTCGTGAATCCGACAGCGGCCGCGCAGATCCGCGAGATGGTTCGTCACACGACCAACGAGCGGCAGCCCGCGAACGGGCGGATCTCGCTCACCGACGGGCGCCATTTCGAGTTCGCCGCGGTGCCGCTTCCCGACGGGAATGCGCTCTTCACGATGGTCGACGTCACGGACTCGACGCGTATCCAGGAAGCGTTGCGCGAGAGGGCGAAAGCGCTCGAACAGGCGGACCGGGTCAAGACCGACTTCGTTGCAAACGTCAGCTACGAACTAAGAACGCCGCTTACGTCCATCGGCGGCTTCGCGGAGATGCTGGCGGGTGGCTATGCTGGCAAGCTCGCTCCCGCGGCTTCCGACTATGTCAGCGCAATTCTGGAAGCCGTGGATCGCCTTTCGAAGCTGATCGACGACGTCCTGGCACTGACTCAGGGCGATCCTACCGGTATCGCCCTCGAACGTGAGCGCGTGGACCTCGCGGGCCTGTGCCGGACCGCATTGGATACGGTCCAGCCCAGAGCGTTGGAAAAGAGCCAGCAGCTGCAGGTGGAAATCGCTCCCTCGACCGGCTTTGCCCTTGCCGATGTCCGCCGGCTTCGAGAATCGATCGAGCACGTGCTCAACAACGCGATCGCATACACGGACAAGAAGGGACGAATCCGCCTCGAGGCGGGAGGTGACGAGACTCAGGCGGTCATCAGGATCAGCGACAATGGCATAGGGATCTCGAAGCAGGACCTGCCGCGCGTCTTCGAACGTTTTGGCCGGATCAATGAGGCAGGAGTTCGTGGTGAAGCCGCGCTTGGGCTCGGACTTCCGCTCACGCGTCAGTTCATGGAAGCCCATGGCGGGACGGTCGAGCTCGAGTCGAAGAAGGGGAAGGGCACGACCGTGACCCTGACCATCCCGCGCGGAACGAAATGATCCTCGCTGACGAGCAGCATACGGAAGAGTTCGGTGCACGCCTCGCGAACGCTGCACGTTCCGGTGACGTGATCGCACTCTCCGGCCCGCTTGGTGTCGGGAAGACCGCACTGGCGCGAGGCTTCCTCAATGCGCTCGGGCACCAGGGCGAAGTGCCGAGCCCCAGCTTTGCGATCGTCCAGCCATACGAGGAGTTGGAACCGCCGGTCTGGCATGTCGACCTGTTCCGTATCGACGATGCCGGCGAGCTTGACGAACTTGGACTTGAAGCGGCAGCCAGCGGAGTTCTCCTTGTCGAATGGCCCGAAAAGGCGGACGACCGCGCTTGGCCCCAAGCCCTTGGACTTACCCTGGAATTTGCTGAGGGCACCGCGAGGCGCTTGACAGCGGTCGTGCCGCCTTCATGGCAGTCCCGATGGCCTCTACAATGATTCCTCCGCCCCACGCGCCCGAGTTTCTTGCCTCCTACGGGTGGGAGGGGGCCGAAATCCTGCCCCTCGCCGGCGACGCATCATTCCGACGCTATTTCCGCGTCGTCCATGGCGACCGATCGGCCGTCCTGATGGACGCCCCGCCGCAGCATGAGGATGTCCGCCCGTTCGTGGCCGTGGCGGAATGGCTCGCGGCGAAGGGACTGACCGCGCCGGAGATCCTGGCTCGCGACATCGATCAAGGACTCCTTCTCCTCGGCGACTTTGGCGACTGGCGGCTGCGGGAATTTCTCGACAGTGATCCGTCGCGGGAGCGGGAGCTTTACGAGCTCGCGACCGACGTTCTGGTCCATTTGCACCAGCATGAGCCGATGCCGGGGCTGTCGCCGCACGGGCTGGACCAATGGCTCGAGGAGCTGAAGCTCTTCACGGAATGGTACTGCCCCGCGGTCGGCCTGTCGGTGGACATGGACGCCTATCGCTTGGCCTGGACGAAGGTGCTGAGGCCGGTCGCGAACGACGGCCTCGCGCCCGTCACGGTTCTTCGCGATTATCACGCTGAGAACGTGATGCTGGTGAGGGGCCGCGAAGGCGTGGCTCATTTCGGGCTGCTGGACTTCCAGGATGCGCTGGCCGGCCATCCTGCCTACGATCTCGCGTCCGTGCTGGAGGATGCGCGCCGGGACGTTCCGGAACAGGTCGAACGAACGATGCTCGACCGGTACATTGCAGCGACGGGTCAGGGCGAGACATTCGAGCGCGCGTACTGGGTCTTGGCGGCGCAACGGAACACGCGCATCCTCGGCGTATTCACGCGTCTGTGGAAGCGGGACAACAAGCCCCACTACACGCAATTCCAGCCGCGCATGTGGGGCCTGCTGGAGCGCGATCTCGCTCAACCCGGACTTGAGCCAGTGCGCGAATGGTTCGATGCCTATGTCGCGCCGGAGTTTCGCGTCGCTCCGTGGAAGGAAGCGGCGTGACCGCTGCCCGCCGTGCACTGAGGCTCCGCGCCGAGGTCTCGGCGGACGTGCCGAAAACCGCGATGGTCATGGCCGCGGGCCTCGGAAAAAGAATGAGGCCCCTGACTGCGACGAAGCCCAAGCCGTTGATCCAGGTCGCGGGCAAGCCCCTGATCGACCATGTCCTTGATCACCTGCGCGCAGCGGGCGTGGAGAATATCGTCGTCAACGTCCATTATCTTCCGGGCTCGATCGAAGCGCATCTTGCCGCGAAGGCGAGCGATCTAAACGTCGCCATTTCCGATGAGCGGAAGCTGTTGCTCGAGACCGGCGGCGGCATGGTAAAGGCCGAGCCACTCATTCAGTCCGATCCGTTCCTCGTCGTGAACAGCGACAATTTCTGGGTCGACGGACCGGCGGATACGCTGAAGCTGCTGGCGTCCCACTGGGACGGAGATCGGATGGACGCGCTCCTGTTGCTCGTTCCGCATGCGCGGGCCCAGAACCATCGCGGGCCGGGCGACTTTCACATGGATCGCGCGGGCCGTCTTCGCCGGCGCGAGAAGGCGCATATCGCACCGTTCGTGTTCACCGGAATCCAGATTGTATCGAAGGCGCTGCTGAAGGACGCGCCGGAAGGGCCCTTCTCGACCAATATTTTCTGGGACAGGGCAATCGAAGCGGGCCGTTGCTTCGGCGCGGTGCATCAGGGGCTCTGGTTCGACGTCGGAACGCCGAAGTCCATCGGCGAGACGGAAGCCTTTCTGCAGAATGTCTGACGGGCACGCCGGGCATCCGGCGGTGTTTACCATCCCGACTCACCGCTCGTTCGCGGACTCTCTCGCGGCGGGGCTGATTGCCAAGTTCGGATCCGATCCACTCCGGCTCGCTTCGGGGCGAATTCTGCTTCCCAACAATCGCGCGGTTCGAACGATCACCGAGGCATTCGTTCGAGCAAGCGGATCGGGGCTGTTGCTGCCACGGCTTATCCCGATCGGCGATCCGGAACTCGACGACCGGATCGGTGGAGCGCTCGATCCGGCGGACGGCGACGAGCCAGTGCCTCCCGCGATCGACCCGCTGGAACGGATGGCCCTGCTCGCTTCGCTTGTCCGTGGCCCGGGTGAAAGCGCCGCCGAGGCACTACGGCTTGCCGCGGAGCTCGCGCGAACGATCGATGCCTTGATCATCGAGGAAGTCGATCCCGGCCGTCTGACGGAGGCCGTCGTCGACGCGCCGGAACTCGCTGGCCACTGGGAGAAGGCGCTGGACCGCTTCCGGGCCGTGCTCGATCTTTGGCCCTCCCTGCTTTTAGAGCGCGGCCGCATCGATCTGACCGACCGCCGCAATCGGCTTCTTCGCAGGACGGCCGGGCGATGGGCGGAACGACCTCCGGCAGGGTTTACGGTCGCCGCGGGTATCACGACTGCAGCTCCGGCGATTGCGACGGTCTTGGCTCGCGTCGCTCGAATGCCGGAAGGCATGGTCATCCTCCCTGGCCTTAGCCTGACGAGTGCCATGCCCGACGAGGAGTGGGATGCGCTTGAACTGGCCGATCGGAACCGGGCCGAGGAGACACATCCCCAATATCATCTCAAGGTTCTGCTCGACCGGATCGGAGTGGCGAGAGGAGAGGTTCAACTCTGGTCTTCGTCGGGACGGTCGGCCTCACCCGCCGTTCGGACGCGAGCAATCGCTCACGCAATGACCGCCGCTGACTTCAGCGACAAATGGAACGCTCTGAAACCTGCAGAGCGTCGTTTGACGGGCATCCGCGCGGCTGAACTGGCCGATCCGGCGTCGGAAGCGCAGGCGATTGCATTGGCAATCCGCGAGACGCTGGAAACACCGGGGCGTACGGCGGCCTTGGTGACGCCGGACCGGCTGTTGGCGCAGCGTGTGTCCGCTCTATTGCGCCGTTGGGGGATTGATGCGGACGACAGCGCCGGACAGGCCCTGTCGCAGCTCCCGCCAGGCACTTTGCTGCTGGCGATTGCCTCCGCCGCAATGGAGGACTTGGCGCCGGTGGCGCTTCTTGCCCTGCTCAAGCATCCGCTTGTCGGCGGCGAAGGCGAATCGCGGCGGCGGTGGATGGACGATGTCCGTCTCCTCGACCTGGTCCTTCGCGGCCCGCGACCGGCGGGCGGGATCGCGGGTATCGACAGGCACGTCTCCGAGAACGCGGTGGCATCGCGCGCGTGGCAACGTATCCGTCCGCATCTGGCCAAGCTGCAATCGCTCGCCGCGGCGACGTCGCTTGCGGATTTGGCCGCTGCTCTTGCGGAGGCGGCGACCGGGCTATGTGGTGATCGCGCCTGGGCAGGATCGGCGGGGCGCGCGGCCGCGGAGCTTATCGCCGAAGTTCAGGCGTTGAGTTCTGATCTGCCGATCACGATCGCCGATGCCGCTCCAATCCTTGGTCAGCTGCTCGAAGGGGTTCGCATCCGGCCACCGTACGGCGGCCATCCGCGCGTGTTCATCTGGGGACTTCTCGAAGCGCGTTTGCAGCAGGCCGATCTGACGATCCTTGGCGGACTCAACGAAGGTGTCTGGCCCGCTCTTCCGGCGCCCGATCCGTGGCTTGCACCGAAGATTCGCGCAAATCTCGGACTGCCCGGGTTGGAGTTCCGAATAGGTCTGTCGGCGCACGATTTCGCGAGTGCGCTCGGTGCTCCGCAGGTGCTCATCACCCGCGCGCGAAGGGACAGCCGCTCTCCTACCGTCGCCTCGCGCCTCTGGCTGCGGCTGCTGGCAATGACGGGGGGATTTGCGCATGATACGAAGCTGGAACGGCTCGCTCTGATCCTGGACGATCCGGGACCGCCCAAGCCCGCGGACAGGCCCGCCCCGAAGCCGGGCGGGGATAAGAGGCCGGGCAAAATTGCCGTCACCTCGGTCGACAGGCTCAAGGCCGATCCATTCGCCTTCTACGCCCAGGAAATCCTACGTGTTCGAAGTCTCGATCCCGTCGACGCCGACCACAGCGCAAAATGGAAGGGCATTGCCGTCCACGAGGTGTTCGAAGCGTGGCTGAAAGAGGATGATTGCAACCCGTCCAAGCTGATCGCTCGCGCCCGTGCCTTGCTCTTAAGCGAAACCATCCACCCCATGCTCCGGGCGCTCTGGCAGCCTCGCCTGATGGAGGCCATTCGCTGGATCGAAGAGCAGGAAATCGAAAATCAGGCGCGCGGCCGTCGTCCTCTCGCGGCGGAGAAGAAGGGCGAAGCGACGATCGACAATGTCCTGCTTTACGGAAAGGCCGACCGCATCGACCGTTTCGAGGTCGGCGGAATCGCGATCGTCGATTACAAGACGGGCAAGGCGCCGTCACAGAAGGCGGTGGACGAAGGCTTTTCGCTACAACTGGGCCTGCTTGGGCTAATCGCGGAAGCCGGCGGCTTCGAAGGGATCTCGGGCAAATCGCGAGCCCACGAATATTGGTCGCTGAGCAAGTACCGCGATCAGTTCGGAAGATGTGTACGACCTGACAAGAAGATGGGTCCTGACGAGTTCCTGGATCACGCGCGCCGGAATTTCATCGACGCCGCTCGCAAGTGGCTGACCGGCGACGAGCCTTTCACCGCCAAGCTCAACCCTGCCTATGCGCCCTACGGGGATTACGATCAGCTGATGCGGCTCGAAGAATGGTACGGCCGCCGATGAGGCTAGCGGCGAGGCCTTTTCTTGACCTTGGAAGCGTAGAGGAGCGCGGCGACGATCGCTGCCGAGCCGATGCCGACCGCGACGCCTGCCTTCACGAGCTTCGACCTGCGCTGCTCGCTGGCGTCGTCCCTGTTGTCGTCGGCCATGTCACACCCCTGAAACGCTTCGCTTTGCCCTCATCTATGTTCGCGGGCGCGACAATGGAAGCGGGTCGCCGATGAGCCGCCGCTTCAAGCCGCTTCCGACGCTGGAGGGCGCTCAGGCCGCTGCGGTCGACCCGAGTGTGCATGCGGCCGTCTCGGCGTCGGCCGGTTCCGGGAAGACGCAGGTCCTTACCGGGCGCGTGCTCAGCCTGCTTCTGAACGGTGCACACCCTGAGGCGATCCTTTGCCTGACGTTCACCAAGGCAGGCGCGGCGGAAATGGCCAACCGCATAGGCGCTCGATTAGCGGCCTGGGTCCGAATGAAGGACGCCGAGCTCGGAGCCGACCTGATGGCTCTGCGGGCGGACCACGGTCCGAAGACCCGCGAACGGGCGCGACGCCTGTTTGCGAAGGTTCTGGAAGCTCCCGGCGGACTTCGGATCCAGACGATCCACAGCTTTGCGCAGGCGCTTCTGGCGGCCTTCCCGGCGGAGGCGGGCATAACGCCGGGGTTCCGGCCAATCGAAGGTCGCGCCGAACAGGAGCTCGCGCGAACGACGCTGGCGACCTTGCTGGCGGATGCGGAAGTCCGCGGCGACGAACAGCTGATCGGCGACGTGCAGTGCCTCAGCCTTCGCTTGGGCGAGGAGGGCGCAGTCCATTATCTGATGCTCTGCGCGCGCTCAGCCGATGCGATGGCGGCGTTTGGAACACCGGAGGCGATCCAGCCGCTGATCCAGTGCGTAATGGAATTACCCGACGAGTCCGTCGAGGACTTCCTCGCGCATCACCTGCACGACGACCGCCTTGACCGCGAGCTTCTGGAAGCGATCGCGGACGCGAACCGGCGGTGGGGTGCGCAGACGGGGCTTGGTCATGCCGATGCGATCGAAACCTGGCTCTCGCTGACGCCGATCGAACGGGCCGCTTCGCTTTCCGACCTTCGCAAGGTCGTTCTGACCGAAAAGGACACGCTGAAAGTCTCATCCGGCCAGGAGAAGGCCGAACCCCATTACGAGGCTCACGCAGGACGCCTCGCCGCGATGGTTGGAGAGCTGTTGCGCGTGCAAAATGGTGCCCGGCTCGCGCGCGATATGGCTGCCGGGCTTCGGGCCGGGCAGGCGTTCGCGGCAGCCTACACGCGAGCCAAGCGAAGCGCG
>DASSFK010000124.1:0-8281 GCA_035694565.1 Sphingomicrobium sp. | reverse complement strand
GCGCCGCCCTTGCTCGCCATTTCGACCGAGGAGGAGGTGAGGCCGGCCGCGCCCATGTCCTGGATGGCGACGATGGCGTCGGTGGCCATCAGCTCGAGGCAGGCCTCGATCAGGAGCTTCTCCGTGAACGGATCCCCGACCTGCACGGTCGGGCGCTTCTCGTCGCTGTTCTCGTCGAAATCGGCGCTGGCCATGGTCGCGCCGTGGATCCCGTCGCGGCCGGTCTTGGAGCCGACATAGACGATCGGGTTCCCGATGCCGGTCGCCGCCGAGTAGAAGATCTTGTCGGTCTTCGCGATTCCGACGGTCATCGCATTGACGAGGATGTTGCCGTCGTAGGCGGAATCGAAATTGACCTCGCCGCCGACCGTCGGGACTCCGACGCAATTGCCGTAGCCGCCGATGCCATGGACCACTCCGGCGATCAGGTGGCGCATCTTGGGATGGTCGGGCCGGCCGAAACGGAGCGCATTGAGGTTTGCGACCGGACGCGCGCCCATCGTGAAGACGTCGCGAAGAATGCCGCCGACCCCCGTCGCCGCGCCCTGGTAAGGCTCGATGTAGGAGGGGTGGTTGTGGCTCTCCATCTTGAATATGGCCGCATCGCCGTCGCCGATGTCGATGACGCCCGCATTCTCGCCCGGGCCCTGGATCACCCACGGGGCCTCGGTCGGCAGCTTCTTCAGGTGCAAGCGCGACGACTTGTAGGAGCAATGCTCCGACCACATGACCGAGAAGATGCCGAGCTCGACGAGGTTCGGCTCGCGCCCGAGAGCGGCGAGGATGCGGTCATATTCCTCGGGCGAAAGGCCATGCTCGGCGACGGTTTCGGGAGTGAGGCGGGAAGCTTCGAGAACGGTCATGGCGCGCCATTAGCGGCCTTGCCCGTTCCCGTCACGCTTGAGCTGGCGCGAGCTTTTCGCCGCCCATGGACGCGCGGCTTATGGTGAGCCGAACTTGCGGTTCCGATCCTTCGCAAAGCCGGCTGGCCCCAAGCGCTCTACGGGCGGCGCCGAGCATGCGACGAACGGACGGCAAAGAGGGCTTGGGCCGACTCAGGGAAGAGCGGTAGAAGCGCGGACGGGCGGGGATCAGGAGACCCAAGATGCCGAAGCCCATTCCCGAAGGCTATCACAGCGTCACGCCCTACCTCGTGGTCGACGACGCCAATGCGGCAATCAGCTTCTATCAGCGCGCCTTCGGTGCGAAGGAGAAGTTCAGGCTGCCGATGGGCGACCGCGTCGGCCATGCCGAGCTCGAGATCGGCGACAGCATGGTCATGCTCGCCGACGAATTCCCGGACATGGGCCACCTCGGCCCGAAGAGCCGCGGCGGTCCGACCTCGAGCATCCTCCTCTATGTCGAGGACGTCGACACGGCGTTCAACAAGGCGATCAATGCCGGGGCGACCCAGCAGCGGCCGCTCGAGAACCAGTTCTGGGGCGACCGCATGGGCACTCTGACCGACCCGTTCGGCCACCAGTGGAGCCTTGCCACGCATGTCGAGGATGTGCCGCCCGATGAAATGCAGCGGCGGATGGAGAAGATGGGCTCGCAAAAGCAGTCAGAGCCCGCCTGAGCCCGAATGAAAACGGCGCCGGATCGCTCCGGCGCCGTCCTGTCCAGTAAGGTCGGCTCAGGCCTTGCAGCTCTGTCCGTTGTAGGTGATCGAGGCGGCCTTGGAGTCGCCCGTCAGCGACGTGTCGCCGGCCGGGAGCGTGGTTCCGACTTCCTCGCGAGTCTTCTTCACTCGGGCGGTGCCGTCCGACAGCCAGTCGACGTAGATCAGGCTGTTGTCCTTGCAGCGATAGGCCTTGCTGGCCTGGATCGAGGGTGGGAGAACCACGCCGACATTGTTCATCGGCTCATCGCCTGCGCCGGGGCCGGCGACGATGGTGTGGTCCTCGTTGTTGCAGCCGGCTAGCGCGGCGGCCGCAACGAACAGCATTAGGGTCAGGGGGCGAGTCATAATAACTGCGCCTTTCACAACGGCGGCGGCAGCGTCAAGGCACTAGCTTGCATTGTACCGTCTCGGGCCATAGCTTCCAAGCAATGGCTGAAGACGCCGGAACCAGTGCTTATCGCATCCGGATTGGGCTGACCGGCCTTGCAGTCGCCTTCCTCCTCGTGCTCCTCGGGTCGGTGATCAGCCGGTCGCGCGAGGGCAATGCGCCGCTTCAGAACCAGGAGCAGTTGAACGAGGCCGACCCCAACGAGCCGATGGCTCAGCTCGGAGTCGCGCCGGGCGGCGAAGAATCCTTCAACAACTCCAGCGACAGGTGAATAGATGCGCCGGAGCTCGGCGCGCCTCCTGACACTCGGCCTCGTGGCTCTGCTGCTGATCGCGGCGGCGGCGCTCGCGCTGGTTCGAAACGAGCCCGAAATCGGCATCGCGCCGCGCTCGACCAAGCCGAAGCTGATGCTCGTGACGACCCTGCCATTGATGTTTCCCGAAGAGTTCAGCCTCGAAGGGGGCGGGTCCAAGGCCCTGGAAGCGCTCGAGACCCGCTATCTTGTGGTGCCCCTCGGCACCACCGACGCCAGGTCGCTCGGGCAAGGCCGGATATTGCTGATGGCGCATGCTCTTCCCCAGCCGGCCCAATCGCTCGTCGATCTCGACCGGTGGGTTCAGCGGGGAGGGCGCCTGCTCCTCCTCGCCGACCCGAAGCTGGACTGGCCGAGCAAGCGGCCGCTCGGGGACAAGCTGAGGCCCCCGCCCTCCTTCGCCGACACCGGTCTGCTCGCCCATTGGGGTCTTCAGCTGGTGAGGAGCACGAGCGACGGCGGGGTTTCCGGGAAAGTCGGACCCGATCCCGTCCTTTTCTCCTCGCCCGGTGCAATCCGCAAAGGCCGGGCGGATTGTGAACTTGAAGCCAAAGGCATCATTGCCCGCTGCCGAATCGGGAAGGGCAGGGTCACTCTCATCGCCGATGCCGACTGGCTCAACGTCGATGATCGCCCGGAGGGCGAGGGCCGGGACGAGGGTCTCGGCTTCCTGCTTCGCGAACTGGCCCGTCTGGAACGCTGAGTCGCCAGTCACTTAGCCAGTGATTCTCCGATTCGGTCTGCACACAAACTTATCCACAGGCAAAAATCCGGGGAACAGGACAGGAACATCCCGCGAAACTGAGATAAAAAAGCCGCAGATTTCCGCCAGTAGGCACGAAAACCCATCAAATGGCATCGAAATCCATTGAGTCCCCAAATCCGATGAGTTACCAACATCGGGTAGTGCGGGGCTGACCCAAAGCCTGTGATTCTCGCGTCGAGACGCGGCGATGCCGTGATTTCGCGAACGGGGAGGCTTGCGCTGCGAACGGGGAGTGGTTGTGGCGCTAGAGCATCTGTTTCAGGGCAGTGCGCTGAACGCGGTGGACGCGAAGGGTCGCGTCTCCGTGCCCTCCTTCCTGCGCTCCGTCATCGAACGCCGAGGCGACTCCCGCACGATCGTCCTCGCCAAGCATGACGCATTTCCCTGCCTCAGCGCCTACGACCCCGCCTATGCCGCACTGAAGCATGCGAAGCTCGAGCGCCTGCTCGAGAAGGAAGAGACGAGCCCGGACGCGCAGCTCGAATATCAGCAGCGCAACCTGATGGCGTTCGCTGCGACCGAGGAGGTCCCCTACGACCCGTCGGGCCGAATCGTCCTCCCGCCCATGATGCGTCGCAAGGGCGAGCTTCAGGAACTCGCACTGTTCCTCGGCGCCGGCGAAACCTTTCAGATCTGGAACCCGACCCTGTTCCTCAAGGACGCCCGAATCCCCGAGGACATGAAGGACATCGCGCGCTTCCGCCTCGAGGAGAAGGGACTGAAGGCATGATCGGCCGCGGCACATCCGCGTCGCCGCACGTGCCCGTGCTCCTCGAAGAGGTGATCGGCGCATTGGCCATCCAGCCGGGTGAGACGGCTGTCGATGGAACGTTCGGAGCTGGCGGATACACGAGCGCCATGCTCCAGGTGGGGGCGGGACGAGTGATCGCTTTCGATCGCGACCCCGAGGCGATCGAAGTCGGCCGGTCGCTCGTCCCGGACCCCCAGCTCACGCTCATCGAAGAGCGGTTCAGCCAGATGGACCGCGTGCTGAGCGAGCGCGGCATTGGTCTCGTCGATGCCATCACGCTCGATATCGGCGTCTCCTCGATGCAATTGGACAGAGCGGACCGCGGCTTTTCCTTCTCGGCCGACGGTCCGCTCGACATGCGCATGGAGAAGTCCGGGCCGACCGCCGCGGACTTCCTCAACGAGGCCGACGAGGCCGAGATCGCGCGAGTCCTTCGCGAGTATGGCGAGGAGCCGCGCGCTCGGGCGATCGCTCGCGCCATCGTCGCCAACCGCCCGATCGAGCGGACCGGAGAGCTTGCCGCCATCGTCCGCCGCGCGACCGGCTTCCGGCAGGGCCAGAAGAGCGATCCGGCGACCCGGACCTTCCAGGCGATCCGGATCCATCTGAACTCGGAGCTGGACGAACTGGAGGGCGGGCTTGCGGCCGCCGAGCGCTCGCTGAAGCCCGGCGGCCGCCTCGCCGTGGTCACCTTCCACAGTCTCGAAGATCGCATCGTCAAACGCTTTTTCCGACAGCGCAGCGGTTCGACGCCAGCGGGCTCGCGTCACCGTCCCGTCGCAGCGCAAGGGCCCGCACCAACATTCGAACGGGTGGCCAAGCCGGTCGGCCCGTCCGAGGCCGAGGTCTCGCGCAACCCGAGATCGCGTTCGGCGCGCCTGCGCAGCGCCATTCGTACCGCTGCTCCGGCCTGGCAGTTCAAATCAGGAGACAGGAAATGAGCGCGGCCCGTAGCTTCCGCTCGGTGTTCATGGTGGCGAGCTGCGCCGGCGCGGCGCTCGGCTGCTACCTGGTGTCATTGAACGTGGCATCCGAACGCGCATCGCTCGAGGACGTCGAGAACCGGATCGTGCTCGCCCAGCGTGACATCCGCCTTCTGCAGACCGAGATCGGAACCCGCGGGCGCCTTGCCCAGCTCGAGCGCTGGAACGTCAAGGTCCTCGCTTTGTCGGCTCCGTCGGCTGACCAGTTCCTCGAAGGCGGGTTCCAGCTGGCGCGCCTCGCGCTCCCGGAAACCAAGCATAATGTCGAAGCCCCGGTAGTCCTGGCCTCGGCGCCCGCGCCGCCTCCCCAATCCGCTCCGCTCGAAGAGACTCAGGCGAGAACGGATGGCGCGGGTGCCTCCGTGCCGGCGGCTCAGCTGATGCGTGAGGCGAGCCTCAAGATCCCGGTCCGCGACGTTATCGTCGGGCCGGCCGAGAGGCCGCAGCCGAAGACGGTCTCGAGACCGCTTGCGAAGAGCGCCGCTCCACCAGCGAAAGTCGAGGCGACGAGCGTCGCCAGGCCCGCGACTTCAAGTCCGGTCAAGACGTCCCGGACGAAGCCCGCGGCGGACGACAAGAAAGCTGGGGATAAGAGGCTGGAGGCCTTCGCCAAGCCGGTGACAAGGCCGGTCCGAATGGCCAAGGTCGATCCGCTAGCCCCGCTTCCGGCGAAGGCTAATCCGAAGAAAACCGCCAAGGAAACCGGCACGGCAAGATGAACGCTGCGTCTCCCGCTCTCGTCGCACCTCGGCCCGAGCGGCTCCGATTGGTCGGGCAGAGGCGCCAGATTCTGTCGATGATGCATCAGCGGCTCATGTTCGGGCTGCTGGTCTATGCCGGAATCGTCGCGCTCATCGCCCTTCGGCTTCTCTATCTCGCGGCGTTCGGCGATCACGCGGGCGCGAAGCGCAACCTCACCCTTCTCGTCCCCGAGCGCGGGGATATCATCGATCGGGACGGTCAGCCGCTCGCCCGGACGATGGACGCCTGGACCGTTGGTCTCTGGCCAAAGAAGGTGATCGGCGACAAGCTGGTGCTGGCGCGAAAGCTCGCCGCGCTGATGCCCGAAAGGGACGAGGCCGCCTATTTCGCGATGCTCCGTTCGGACAAGAGCTTCTTTTACCTGCGCCGCCGGGCCGCTCCGGGCATCGTCGAGGCCGTCAACGCCATCGGCGAGCCGGGGATCGCGCTCGAGCGGGAACCCGACCGGCTCTACCCCCAGACCAGCCTCGCCGCCCATGTCATCGGCTACACCGATGTCGACGGCAAGGGCGTCGCCGGGATGGAGTGGGCGATGCAGGATCGCCTGTCGGACCCGGCCGAACGCGGCGAACCGGTCCAGCTTTCGATCTCGAGCCGGATCCAGCAGGCGCTCGAGCATGAGCTCCTTGATGCGATGACGACCTTCTCCGCAATCGGTGCGGCGGGCGTCGTGATGGACATTCACAGCGGCGAAGTGCTGGCGATGACCTCGCTTCCGCAGCTCAATCCCAATGCCGCGGGCGAGGGATCGATGGAGGCGCGCTTCAACCGGGCGACGCTCGGGGTCTATGAGCTCGGCTCGACCTTCAAGCCCTTCACGGTCGCGATGGCGATGGACAGCGGGGTCGTGAAGTCGATGGGCCAGATGTATCCGTGCCCCGACGCCCTTCACGCTTACGGCCACACGATCACCGATACCCATCCGTTCGGCCGCGCCTGCTCGGTCGCGGAGATCATGGAGGAAAGCTCCAACATCGGAACCGCTCAGATCGCGGCTCAGCTCGGAAGGACCCGGCAGGAGGCGTTTCTCAGGAAGATGGGCTTCCTCGACAAGGTGAACATCGAGCTTCTCGAGCGTGGCCGGACGCTGACTCCCGGTAGCCGCTGGGGCCCGTTCGAGACGATGACCGTCGGGTTCGGCCACGGCATCGCGGTCACTCCGCTTCATCTCGCGACAGGCTATGCGACCCTTTTCAACGGCGGCGTCTATCGTCCCGCAACCTTGCTGAAGGTCGACAGGAGCCATGCCGCCGCGCAGGCTCATCGCGTCTTCAGTGAGGAGACCAGCTACAAGATGCGTTCGCTGCTCCGGCTGGTCGTGATAAAGGGCACGGGCCGGAAGGCGGACGCTCCGGGTTACCGGGTCGGCGGAAAGACCGGTACGGCCGAGAAGCTCATCGGCGGCCGTTATTCATCGGCCGCGGTGGTGACCTCCTTCGCCGGCGTTTTCCCGATGGACGAACCCCGCTATGTGATCGTCGTCATGCTGGACGACCCCAAGGCAACCAAGGATACTTACGGCTTCCATACCGCCGGCTGGAACGTCGCGCCGGTCGTCAGCCGGACGGTAAGCCGGATTGCTCCGATGCTCGGCGTCCGTCCCGACAAGAACCGCGAGCCCAACATGGCCGAGGTCCTTCCGTTCGTTCACGAAAAAGCGGAGCAGTAAAACAGGTGAAACTGCGCGATCTCGCGGGCGTCGATAGCGATTCAGAAGTGACCGGTTTTGCAATCGACCACCGCAAGGTGGCGAAAGGAAGCGTGTTCGGAGCATTCACCGGCGCGGTCTTCAACGGCGAGGATTTCATCGGCGAGGCCGTCGATCGCGGAGCGGTCGCGGTGGTCGCTCGCGACCAGGCATCGGTGCCAAGGGTCCCGCATCTCGGCGGGACGGAACCGCGCCGCCTCTTTGCCAAGCTCGCATCCCGATTCTACGGTCCCTATCCGGAAACGGTCGTCGCCGTCACCGGGACCAACGGGAAGACCTCGACGGTCGAGATGACCCGTCAGCTCTGGCGCATGGCGGGGCATCGCTCGGCCTCGATCGGAACGCTTGGAGTCACCACTTCGGACGATCAGGTGAAGACCGGGCTCACGACCCCCGACATCGTCACCTTCCTCAACAACATGGCCGGGCTGAAGCGCATGGGGATCAGCCATGTCGCCTACGAAGCCTCCTCGCACGGCCTCGACCAGCATCGCGCCGAGGGCGTGCCCCTGAGGGCGGTCGCCTTCACCAACTTCAGCCGCGACCATCTCGACTATCACCCGTCGATGGACGCCTATTTCGAGGCCAAGATGCGGCTGTTCGACGAGCTTCTGCCGCCAGACGGCGCGGCGGTTGTGTGGACCGACGATCCCAAATCGGCCGAGGTCATCGAGCGGGTCGAAAGGCGCGGAATCGAGCCGATGACGGTCGGCCGCTCCGGCGAGTTCATTCGGCTGATCGAACAGCAGCCGACGGCGCTCGGCCAGAATCTCGTCATCGGGCGCGGCGAGGGAACGCATCGCCTCGCCCTGCCTTTGATCGGCGCGTACCAGGCGTCCAACGTATTGGTCGCGGCGGGCCTGGCGATGGCGACCGGAAGCAGCTTCGAGAGCGTCTTTTCCGCGATGCAGCGGCTTGCCCCGGTTCGCGGCCGGCTGGAGCGCGCCGTGATCAGCCGCTCGGGCGCACCCGTCTATGTCGATTAT
>DASSFK010000123.1:0-3171 GCA_035694565.1 Sphingomicrobium sp. | reverse complement strand
GACGAAAAAGCCGTCCGTACCATCGTGACCCGGTGTCAGGAGTCTTCCGGCACCGTCCAAACGCCCAGCGGCTAAAGGCGTTTCCTCCACAATCCATGATGAACGGCGCCTGAGGAAGTCCTGAATCTGGCCTGCTCCCTCACGGGACAGCAAGGAACAAACCGCATAGACCAGGCGACCACCCGGCTTGACCAGATCGGCGGCCATTTCGAGCAGCCCCCTCTGTACAGCGACGACCCGGTCGAGCCGATCCGACGTAAGGCGCCAACGTCCTTCCGGATTGCGGCGCCAGGTCCCGCTTCCGGAACAGGGCGCGTCGACGAGCACCAGGTCGGCATGCCCTCGCCAGTCGGACAGTTCCTGAAGTTCGTTCGGTGGATTGAGGAGCCGAGTTTCGATCGTCGCTCCTGCTCGCTCCGCCCGGGGCGAAAGCTTCGACAGCCGGGCACGATTGCTGTCCGTCGCAAGGATCATGGCCGTGGGAGCAACAGCTGCAAGGGCAAGCGATTTCCCGCCGGCGCCCGCGCAAAGATCGAGAATGTGCTCGTTCGAGCCTGGATTGCACGCAAGCACGATCAGCTGGCTGCCCTCGTCCTGGACTTCGACAAGGCCCTTCGCAAATGCCGGATGGTCGTCGATCCGCGTCTCGACAGGGAGGCGAATGCCCCACGGGCTGAGGGGCGTCTGACGTGCGCCTTCGAATTCCGCGACCAAATCATCGCGATTAGTGCGCGCCGCGTTCGCGCGGAGGTCGAGCGGCGCCCTTTCGAGCAAGGACGGCCATTCGGCCGGTTCGACGAGCGGTGACAATTCGGGTGCAAGCCACTCCGGAACGATGCCGCGCGGAGACGCCGCCTCGCTGTCGACGAGAGGCTCCGGTCCTCGTACCTCACCAAACAGATCGTCAAGCGACGGATCCATTTCACGAAGCGCAAGCACCGCTGATCGTCCACTCTTCGGGCGCTCGGCAACCGCGCGGATTGCCCGAAAGACCAGCTCACGCACGGCTCGACGGTCCTTCGAGCCGGCGTACCGCCGCGTCTTGAAATAGCGCGTGACGATCGTGTCCGCCGGCGGCCCATCATCGCGAGCCGACTCGATCACCTCGTCCAGGACTTCGATCGCCGCCTGAAGGCGCGCGGCCGGCGTCATGGCTCAGCGCGTCGGATAGTTCGGCGCCTCGCGGGTGATCGCGACGTCGTGCACGTGGCTTTCCGAGAGGCCGGCGTTGGTGATGCGAACGAACTTCGCCCGTTGCTGCAGGTCGCGAATCGTCGCCGATCCCGTATAGCCCATCGCGGCCTTCACGCCGCCGACGAGCTGGTGAACGATCTCCCGTACGGGCCCCTTGAACGGCACCTGCCCCTCAATCCCCTCCGGAACCAGCTTCAGCTGATCCCGGATGTCCTGCTGGAAGTAGCGATCAGCCGAGCCGCGGGCCATTGCCCCAACCGAGCCCATGCCGCGATAGCTCTTGTAGGCGCGACCCTGGTACAGGAACGTCTCGCCCGGAGCCTCTTCCGTTCCCGCCAGCAGCGAGCCGACCATGACCGTCGAAGCGCCGGCCGCAAGCGCCTTGGCGATGTCGCCGCTGGTGCGGATGCCCCCATCGGCGATCACCGGGACACCGGCCTGTGAGGCGGCGCGTGCACAATCCATGATTGCGGTCAGCTGCGGCACACCAACTCCGGCGATAACTCGTGTCGTACAGATCGAGCCCGGTCCGATTCCAACTTTCACGGCATCCGCGCCGGCGTCGACCAACGCCTTGGCCGCGTCCCCGGTGGCAACATTACCAGCGACGACCTGCACCGAGTTGGACAGGGTCTTCACACGCTCCACGGCGCGGGCGACCTCGATGTTATGGCCGTGGGCGGTGTCGATGACGATGCAGTCGCAGCCCGCCTGGATCAAAGCCTGCGACCGCTCGAAACCAGCGTCCCCCACGGTCGTCGCGGCGGCTATGCGCAGGCGGCCTTCCGCATCCTTGGTGGCGTGCGGAGCGGCCACCGCCTTCTCGATGTCCTTGACGGTGATGAGGCCAACCAAGTGATCGCGGTCGTCCACAACCAGCAGCTTCTCGATCCGCCGCTGATGAAGGATCCGGCGGGCGACCTCCTCACTGGTGCCGAGCCCGACGACGGCGAGATTTTCCCTGGTCATCAGCTCCGATACGGGCTGGTCGGGATGCTCGGCGAAGCGGACGTCGCGGTTGGTGAGGATGCCGCAGAGCTTGCCCGTCCTCTCGACGACCGGAATGCCGCTGATCCGGTTCGCCCTCATCAGCTCCAGCGCCTCCGACAGCTTCTGATCGGGCGCCATCGTGATCGGATTGACGACCATGCCGCTTTCGAAGCGTTTCACGGCGCGAACGGCGGCCGCCTGTTCGTCAGCACTGAGGTTGCGGTGCAGAACGCCGATCCCGCCGAGCTGAGCAAGTGCGATCGCCATGTCGGCTTCCGTCACCGTGTCCATGGCTGAGGAAAGCAGGGGTATATTGAGGGGAATCTCGCGCGTGAGCTGCGTGCGCGTGTCCGTCTGGCTAGGCAGGACAGAGGATTCGAGCGGTTGCAGCAGAACGTCGTCGAACGTCAGTCCGAGCGCAATTTCGAGGGCATCGTTGTGTGGGGCCATATCGGCCCATGCCAAGCTTCTCCCGATTCGCCAAGGGGCGGCTAAAGATGTTCCTCCACCGTCCGCAGCCAACGCCGGGTCTGCGGGGAAAGATCTGGAGGCAGATCGGTCAATCCGACGTCGCGGACGGATTCAACTTCCCAGCTCCAGCGCTTCGGCCGGTATTCCACGTCCCGGACGATGACGAGCGAGGCCAGGTCCCGCCTGAAATCCGCCCGCTCTTCAAGCTCGCAAACCGGCTGCACAGAACCATGGGAGGTCATGCCGATCTCTTCCCGAAGCTCGCGAAGAGCTGCATCCGTCGCGGGCTCCGCCGCGTCGCGTCCGCCCCCTGGCAGCCGCCATCCGGGCGCGTACCACAGCTTCACGAGGACGAGTCGGCCCCCCGGAGTCAGGGCAATTGCATGCGCTCCAAATGTTCGCGGCCTGCGAATGAACCAACCCACGGCAAGCAATTTGTGAATAGCTGCCGCTCCAGTACGCAACAGGCGGTTGAGCATGCCCTCAGGCTTGGCCGACGCGCTCGAGCACCCGCCG
>DASSFK010000122.1:0-3971 GCA_035694565.1 Sphingomicrobium sp. | reverse complement strand
CCCATCGAATAGCCGCGGATGAGGTGCTCGGCTTCCTTGTTTACCGCCGACAGGAAGACGATCGGGATGCCCTTGGTCTGCTCGCGGCTGCGAATGATCTGGGCGGTCTCGTAGCCGTCCATGCCCGGCATGTAGACGTCGAGCAGGATAACCGCGAACTCGCCCTTCAGCAGGTGACGGAGCGCTTCCTCGCCCGACCGGGCGAGGACGACTTCTCCAAGGTCCTCAAGGACGGTCGCAAGCGCGAGAAGGTTACGCTCGTCGTCGTCGACCAGCAGAATGCGCGCGCGCTCGGCCTCGGGCGGTACGGCCGGCACCCTAGATGCACGACGGATCGGGATTTTTCCCACAGGTCCGCTCATCCTTTACTCCGCTGCCTCCAGCGGGGCCGGCCGGATCGCCGAGCCCTCTCTGGCTCGTGCAACCCAGACTCGGAGGAGGGCCAGAAGCAGTTCGATATCAACCGGCTTCGCGATGTAGTCGGACGCGCCGGCATCGAGGCACTTCTGGCGATCGCCCTTCATCGCCTTCGCCGTGACCGCGATGAGCGCGAGGTCGGTAAGCTCCGGACGGTTGCGGACCTGCCGCATCGTCTCGTAGCCGTCCATCTCCGGCATCATGATGTCGATCAGCGCGACATCGACGTCAGGCGTCTGCTCCAGAATCAGAATTCCGTCCTTACCCCGCTCGGCATGGAGAACCTCCACGTCGTGGCTCTCAAGGACGCTTGTGAGGGAGAAGATGTTCCGGATGTCGTCGTCGACAATGAGGACCTTGGCGCCGGCGAGCTCCGGCACCGGCCGGCTCGATCCCGGGATTCCTTCCTTCCGGCGGCGCTTAGGCTTCTGCTTCTCGGCTTCCTTCACCAACGGTTTGAAGATGGCCACTAGCGCTTCACGTTCGGCCGGCTTCTCGGTGACTCCGGATGCACCCATGCCCATCACCGACTGGCTGTGCTCGGCACCCGAGATCACGTGGATCGGAATGTGCTTGGTCTCCGGATCGTGCTTCAGAAGGTCGAGGAGCACGAAGCCGTCGATGTCGGCGAGGCCGAGATCGAGCGTGATGATCGTCGGCTGCAGCTTGCGGGCCATCGAGAGGGTGCCTGCGCCGGCCGTGGAGACCACACCCTTCAGCCCCGCTTCGTGCGCCGCATCGAGCAGGATCGACGCGAAGGTCGCGTCGTCCTCGACGATCAGGACGAAGTGGTCCTTGCCAAGTTCGTCGCGGTCGTCGTTGACCTCGAAACCGGTCGGAAGGGCCGTGGGGACGATAGCGCCGCTGTTGTCGTAGCGCGCAGAAGTCCCTGGCACCGCCGCCGTTGCCGTCGATTCCGCCTCAAGCGGAACGTACAGCGTAAAGGTCGATCCTTCGCCGGGCTTCGAGCGCACCTGCAGCTCGCCGCCAAGCAGTCGGGCGATTTCGCGGCTGATCGAGAGGCCGAGGCCGGTGCCGCCATATTTGCGGCTGGTGGTGCCATCGGCCTGCTGGAATGCCTCGAAGATGAGCTTTTGCTTGTCTTCCGGAATACCGATGCCGGTGTCCGTAACGGCGATCTCGATCGCTCGATCGGCGTTGCGCAGCACCGGATGATTGGAATTCCAGCCGCTGGTCACGCTTCGAACACCAAGCGTGACGCTTCCTCGCGACGTGAACTTGAAGGCATTCGAAAGGAGATTGAGAACGATCTGCTGAAGCCGCTTCTCGTCGGTGCGGATCGTCTGCGGAAGCTTGCCCTCGAACTTGACGTTGAATTCCAGCCCCTTGTCAGCCGCAAGCTGACGGAAGGTCCGCTCCATGTGCTGCTTGAGATGCTGCACGGGCATCTCGCCGACCTCGATCGTCACCGTTCCGGACTCGATCTTCGACAGATCGAGGATGTCGTTGATAAGGTTCAGCAGGTCGGAGCCAGCCGAGTTGATCGTCTTCGAGAACTCGACCTGCTTCTCGTTGAGATTGCCCTGAGCGTTGTCGGACAGGAGCTTCGACAGGATCAGCAGCGAGTTGAGTGGCGTCCGAAGCTCGTGCGACATGTTCGCAAGGAATTCGGATTTGTACTTCGAGGTAAGAGCAAGCTGCTCGGCCTTCTCCTCGACCGCGCGGCGCGCCATTTCGATTTCGATATTCTTCGCTTCGACCTGCTTCTTCTCGTTCTCGAGAAGCTGCGCTTTCTCCTGAAGCTCCTCGTTGGTCGCGTGCAGCTCCTGTTGTTTGCGCGTGAGCTCGGTCTGGCGGGCCTGAAGCTCGGTCGTGAGAAGCTGCGACTGCTTGAGGAGACCCTCGGTACGCATCGTCGCTGCGATCGTGTTGAGCACGATGCCAACCGATTCCATCAGCTGGTCGAGGAAGCTCTGGTGGGTTTCATTGAACTCGCTGAACGAGGCCAGCTCGATCACCGCCTTCACTTCGTCTTCGAAGAGCGCCGGTAGAATGCTGACACTGGCGGGTTGGGCATGGCCGAGGCCCGATCCGATGCGGATGAATTCGGGCGGGACGTCCTTCAGGAGAATCGGCCTGCGATCGGCCGCCGCCTGTCCGATCAGACCTTCGCGCAAGTTGAACTGCTGCTTCAGCTCGTCCTGGCTCTCGGCGCCGTAGCTGGCAACCAGCTCCAGCTTGGTCTCGTCCTCTTCGCGCTTGGAGACATAGAACACGCCGTATTGCGCGTTCACCAGCGGCGCGAGCTCCGACATGATCAGGTTCGACACTGTCGCCAGGTCGCGCTCGCCCTGCAGCATTCGCGAGAAGCGGGCGAGGTTGGTCTTCAGCCAGTCCTGCTCCGCATTCTTGAGCGTCTGCTCCTTCAGGTTGAGGATCATCTCGTTGATGTTGTCCTTCAGCGCGGCCATCTCGCCTTGCGCCTCGACGGCGATCGACCGGGTCAGATCGCCCTTGGTCACCGCGGTCGACACTTCTGCGATCGACCGGACCTGGTTGGTGAGATTGGCGGCGAGCTGGTTCACGTTGTCGGTCAGGTCGCGCCACAGGCCGGCGGCGCCGGGCACGCGCGCCTGGCCGCCGAGCTTGCCTTCGATGCCAACTTCGCGGGCCATGTTGGTGACCTGGTCGCCGAAGGTCGAAAGCGTATCGATCATGAAGTTGATCGTGTCGGCGAGAGCGGCGATTTCGCCCTTTGCGTCGAGCGTCAGTTTCCGCTTGAGATTGCCCTGGGCGACCGCGGTCACGACCTCGGCGATTCCGCGCACCTGGTTGGTGAGGTTGGTCGCCATCAGGTTCACGTTGTCGGTGAGATCCTTCCACGTACCGCCGACTCCAGGCACCTGGGCCTGGCCGCCGAGGCTTCCCTCCGTGCCCACTTCGCGGGCAACGCGGGTCACTTCCGACGCGAAGCCGTTGAGCTGATCCACCATGGTGTTGATCGTGTTCTTGAGGGCGAGGATTTCGCCCTTCACGTCGACCGTGATCTTTCTGGAAAGGTCGCCCTTCGCAACGGCGGTCGTCACGTCGGCGATGTTGCGAACCTGGCCGGTGAGATTATCGGCCATCAGGTTTACGTTGTCGGTGAGGTCCTTCCAGGTTCCCGCGACTCCGCGCACCTGCGCCTGGCCGCCGAGCTTTCCTTCCGTCCCGACTTCGCGGGCGACGCGAGTAACCTCGGACGCGAACGAATTGAGCTGATCCACCATGGTGTTGATGGTGTTCTTCAGTTCGAGGATCTCGCCTTTCACGTCGACGGTGATCTTCTTCGACAAGTCGCCGCTCGCAACAGCGGTCGTCACTTCGGCGATGTTACGAACCTGACCCGTGAGGTTCGCGGCCATCGCGTTCACGTTGTCCGTAAGGTCCTTCCACGTGCCGCCGACGCCTTCGACCTGCGCCTGACCGCCGAGGCGGCCCTCGGTGCCGACCTCGCGGGCCACCCGGGTCACTTCCGACGCGAAGGAATTGAGCTGATCCACCATGACGTTGATGGTGTTCTTCAGCTCGAGGATCTCGCCCTTCACGTCGAC
>DASSFK010000121.1:0-4391 GCA_035694565.1 Sphingomicrobium sp. | reverse complement strand
GGACGCCGGCGCGATTGCGGCCGATCTCGCGGTGCGCCGCGATGCCTTCAACCGATTCAAAGATGCGACCTCGCTTCGAGCATCGATTCTCGCGGACGTGGGTGGCGGGTTTTCGCTCGCCGCATCCTATGGCGAAGGGATCGCGCAGCCGACCTTCTTCGATCTCTACGGATTCTTCCCGAACTCTTTCGTCGGAAATCCGTCGCTTAACCCGGAACGCTCACGCGGCTTCGAAGGGTCTATCCGGTATCAGAGGGGTCAGGTTGCAGCATCTCTCACGGCTTATCGCCAGCGCCTCCGAGATGAGATCGTCGACACCTTCGATCCCGACACCTTCCTGTCCAGCACGGCCAACCGCTCTGAAAAAAGTCGCCGCTCGGGAATTGAGGGGCAATTCGACTGGGTTTTGAGCGACCAGCTGCGGCTTTCGGCAAATTACGCCTACCTCAAGGCTTCGGAGCCGGATGATCTCGGTTCGAAAGTCCGTGAGGCACGGCGTCCCAGGCACAGCGGTTCCGTCAGTGCCGACGGTCGCATCGATCGCTTCACATACGGAATATCAATGGCCTACGTGGGCGACCGGATCGATACTGACTTCGAGGTCTTCCCCTTCGAGCGAGTCACCTTGAACAGCTACTGGCTGGCCGGAGCCCGCGTGGCATTCGACGTGACCAAGGGCGTCCAGCTGTTCGCCCGCGTCGCCAATGCGTTCGACGCCGACTATCAGGACGCCTTGGGGTATCGAACGGAGGGGAGAGGCATTTATGGTGGCATCCGCCTTGCTAGCGGCAGCTAGCGTCGCCTCCCTCAACCTCTGCACGGACGAATATCTCCTGCTGCTGGCCAGGCCGCGGGAGATCGCCAGCGTGAGCTTCCTCTCGCAGGACCCCCAAGAGTCGCCGCTCTGGAGACTGGCGCGCGGCCATCACGCCAATCAGGGATCGCTGGAGGATGTGCTTCGGAAACATCCCAAGGTCGTGCTCACGATGGGCGGCGGGGGCCGGGCCAGCTCGCTCATCGCCAAGCGCCTGGGGATTGAGGCTGTCGAACTCCGGCCCGTCACCGCGCTGAGCGACGTGGCCTGGAACTTTCGAGCCGTTGCCAAGGCCTTGCGAGACCCGAAGAGGGCTGAGCCATGGCTCGAGCGATTGGCAAGGGCTCGATCGACGGTCTCGAAGAGCTCCCTCGATGCAATCTGGCTTGGTGGCGGGGGACAGACGATCAGCGTTCCGTCCGTTGGTGCGGATTGGATGCGCCTTGCAGGGCTGAAACAGCGGCCTCTTCAGGGCGGGCGCGTTTCGCTGGAGACGATCTTGATTCGGCCGCCCGCCGTGCTTGTCCAAAGCGGCTACCGAACCGGTCAATTCTCGCGCGGCGCCGAGTGGCTCAACCATCCCATCGTCCGCGGCGTAAAATCCAAGCGGGTTCAGGCCGATGGCCGCGCGTGGACGTGTATGGGTCCGTTGGTCATAGCGGAGGTTGAGCGGCTTCGGGCGGAACTTCAGTGATCCGCGCCTTGCCCCTGCTGTTGTTCGTATTGGCGCTGCTTGCGGCTCTGAGCCTGCTCGCGCCACTCGGCAGCTTGACCGAGCTCAGGCGAACGGACCCCAATCTCGCCTGGCAGCTGATCGAGGAACTCCGCCTTCCGCGAACTCTTCTGGCTTTGGGCTATGGCGCTGTCCTGGGGCTCACGGGAGCGGCGCTCCAGGCCACCTTCGCCAACCCGCTCGCCTCGCCCGACATCACTGGCACCAGCAGCGGTGCGGCTTTCGGTGCAGTCGCCGGAGCATACTGGCTTGGGATCACCGGACCGCTGGCGCTCGCCGCCTGCGGGGCAATGGGTGCTGCCCTGGCGCTGTGCGGCCTCTTATTGGTCGCCGGGCGACGCAGCGAAACCGCGACACTTCTGCTTGCGGGCGTCGCGATCGCGCTTGCTGCAGGCGCCGGCACGAGCCTGTTGCTTGCTCTCGCCCCCTCTCCCTTTGCCTTCTACGACAGCTTCGAATGGCTGATGGGCAGCTTCGTCGACCGCAGCATGCCGCAAGCCGTTACTGCATTGGTTCCCGCGGCCATCGCTTGCGTCGTTCTCGCTAGCCGGGGGCGCGCCCTCGACATGATGGCCCTTGGTGACGACGTGGCAGCGTCGGTCGGCTATCGGCCGCGGCGCCTTGCAGTCGAAGTCGTGGCGCTCAACGCGATCGCGGTTGGTGCCTGCGTTTCCGTCTGCGGTGCGATTGCCTTCGTCGGACTGATTGCGCCCTATGCGGCCAGGTCGCTGACCCGGGGACATCCCGGTCGGGCGCTAGTCCCCGCAGCCGTGATCGGCGCACTCCTGCTTCTCCTGGCGGATTTGCTGGTGCGCCTGGCTCCTGCGGGCCGAACGATTCCGGTTGGAGTGATTACCACCGCGATCGGCACACCGCTCTTCATCTGGATCGTAGTGCGCATGCGCCGGACGGTGGCGGCATGACGTCGGTACTGGAAGCGCGGGCGGTGACGCTCGAAGGCCGGCTTAGCCCTACCGAACTGCATTGCCGCGCCGGCGAGATGGTCGCCGTGATCGGGCCCAACGGTGCCGGAAAGACCAGCCTGCTGCGGGCGATCGCCAGCATCGAGATTTCGGCAGGGCAAGTTCGAATTTGCGGGGAGGACGCCGCGCAATCTGCTCCAGCGCGGAGGATGCGACTGCTGTCCTTCCTGCCCGCAACGCGCAGCCTGATCTGGCCGATCACCGCGCGAGATGTGATCGCGCTCGGGCTCCCCGCTCCCGACGCCGGGAGGATCGATGAGCTGGTCGAGGTTCTGGAACTGCAGCAACTCGCGGAACGACCAGTCAATCACCTATCGACCGGCGAGCGCTCGCGCGTCCTTCTCGCCAGGGCTCTTGCGGCGAGGCCAAAGCTCCTGTTGCTGGATGAGCCCCTGTCGAACCTCGATCCTTATTGGGTTCTGAAGACCCTCGAGATCCTGCGCACCGAGACAAAGACGAATGGCAGTGCAGTTCTAACGTCGGTACACGATCTCAATCAGGTAACGGCGTTCGATCGTGCCATCCTGCTCAATCACGGCAGGGTCGTCGCGGACGGAGAGCCAAGCAAAATGCTGGCTTCGACCGCGCTTGCGGAGGCGTTTCGAATTGAAAAGGCCAGCTCGGGCTGGCGGATTCGGGAAGGCGCTTAGGCCGCCGGTGGGTCGGCGATCATCGCCGTGAACTGAGCCTCGGCAGCAACCTTTCCGTCGATGGTCGCCCGCCCGGCGAACTTGCAGACGCTCGAGCGTTTCTGGACGAACTCGACTTCGAGCTTGAGAAGGACGCCCGGTTCGACCGGTGTACGGAATTTCGCGCCTTCGATCGCCATGAAGTAAACGAGCTTGCCCGAGTTCGCGAGCCCGAGGGATTCGACCGCGAGGACGCCGGCGGCCTGCGCCAGCGCCTCGACGATCAGGACACCCGGCATGATCGGACGCCCAGGAAAATGCCCTTGAAAGAAGCCTTCGTTGATGGTCACGGCCTTGACCGCGACGATCTTGTGGTCCGGCTCGATGCTCTCGACCCGGTCCACCAAAAGCATCGGGTAGCGATGCGGAAGGGCCGCCATCACCCGCTTTACGTCGAGCGGGCCGAGAGCGGCGCCTTCCGCCATTCGCTTAGCGGCCCTGCGGCTGCTGCTGCGCCGGAGCGGCCTGTGCCGGAGCGGTCGTTGCGACGCTCGGAAGAGCCGTGTTCAGCGCTGCCAGAACGTCATTGGTGACGTCGAGTGCCGAGCCCGCGGCCAGGGTGTTGCCGACTTCGACGAGGACGTTGGCGCCGCGGCGCTGCATCACCTGCGAATAGATCGGGTTCAGCTTGGTTTGAATCTGCTGAGAGATGTATGCCTGGTTGCGCTGGATCTGGTTCTGCTGGCGAGCAAGCTCCTGAGCGCCCTGCTGCTGCTTCGTCTCGAACGCCTTGACGCGTGCCTGAAGCGCTGCGTCCGGCTGCTTGCCCTGCAGAGCATTCACGGCTGCCTGAATGGCGTCGCGCTCGGTCTTGAGCGGAGCGGCAAGCGCCGTCTCACGCGACTTGAGAGCGTTGGCCTGACCCTGAAGAGCGGAAAGCGCCGTCTTGCAGGCCGTGCACTGGGTCGTGACCTTCTCGAGGTCGACGACCGCAACGATCGCACCAGGGATCGCCTGGGCGCTCGCGACGCTGGGGGTGAGAATTGCCGCGGTGAGGACAGCGGCCAGAGCAATCTTTTTCATTAGAATTGTGTTCCTACGTTGAAGCTGAACAATTTCGTTTCGTCGCCCTCTTCCTTGAGGATCGCCTTCGCGAGGTCGATCCGCAGCGGGCCGAATGGCGAGACCCAGTTTACGCCGATACCGATGGACAGACGCGGGCTGATCGAGTC
>DASSFK010000120.1:0-3697 GCA_035694565.1 Sphingomicrobium sp. | reverse complement strand
GCAAAGCCTGGCTTTCCTCGACGCGGTCGAGCGGGCGAGCCGTGCGGCCCCGCTCAACCGTCCGGTCCTCGTGATCGGAGAACGGGGCACCGGCAAGGAGCTGATCGCCGAACGCCTCCATCACCTGTCTTCGCGCTGGGCTGGTCCGTTGGTCGTCATGAACTGCGCGGCACTGCCCGAGACCCTGATCGAGGCGGAGCTTTTTGGCCACGAGGCGGGCAGCTTCACCGGCGCGTCCAAGACCCGTCACGGACGTTTCGAAGAGTCCGACGGGGGAACCTTGTTCCTCGACGAGCTTGGTACGCTTTCCAAGCCGGCCCAGGACCGTCTCCTTCGAGCCGTCGAGTACGGCGAAATAACTCGGATCGGCGCTTCCAAGCCGATCTCGGTCGACGTCCGAATCGTCGCGGCGACCAACGAGAACCTGCCCTTGCAGGTCGAAAGGGGCACATTCCGTGCGGACTTGCTCGATCGGCTGTCGTTCGAAGTCGTCACACTCCCTCCGCTTCGGGCAAGGAGTGGGGACATTCCGCTGCTCACCGATCATTTCGGGCGCCGGATGGCCGTCGAGCTGGATTGGCCGAATTGGCCCGGATTCTCTCTCAAGGCTGTTGCAGAACTCGAGGCCTACAACTGGCCTGGAAACGTCCGCGAGCTCCGGAACGTCGTGGAGCGCGCAGTCTATCGCTGGGAAGACCCGGAGCGGGATATCGACGCGCTCCAGTTCGACCCGTTCCATTCGCCGTGGGCACCGACGGCGACGCAGGCGCAGCATTTGCCGCATGTGGAAGTTGCGGATGGAGCACCGGAAACCGCTGGCGCCGCCGAATCGTCGGCCGCCGCCGCTCCGCCTGTCTCCACAAGTGATTTCCGGGCGGCGGTCTCCGACTACGAAAAGGCTCTCCTCCAGAACGCGCTCGCAGCGAACCGCTTCAACCAGCGCGCCACCGCTTCGGCGCTCAATCTCAGCTACGACCAGCTCCGCCACGCGCTGAAACGACACAAGCTCCTGGAGCAGGACGCCGCCTGAAACCTGACCGTTCGTCGAAATTCGGCTGAAAACCGCCGCAAACCGGCGTAACTGGGCAAGGCAAGGTGAGGAGGCTTTTATGAAAGCGCTAGTCCTTGCTGTCGGCGCCGTGGCGATCACGGCGTTCCCAGCATCAGCCGGTATTTCAGTCGTCAACGGCAGCTTCGCCGAGGGCTGCTTCAAGGCTGCCGAACAGCACAACATCACCCTGGAATCGATGAACACGTGCGACCGGGCGTTCACGGACCAGGCGCTCTCGAACGAGGATCGGCTGGCCACCCATGTGAACCGCGGAATCGTCCGCATGCTGCGCAGCGATTACCAGCGGGCGCAGGCCGATTTCAGCTCGGCGATGCAGATGGATCCGAACAGGTCGGAACCCTATATGAACATGGCAATCCTCGAACTCCGGGCAGGCCACAGCGGAGCCGCCGTGCCGCTCTTCTCGAAGGCGATCGAGCTTGGAACGGAGCTGCCGGAAGTCGCGTATTACGGCCGGGGCCTTGCTCAGGAGGATGTCGGCAATGTGAAGGCCGCTTATGCGGATCTGAAGCAGGCTGCCACGCTGAAACCCAATTGGGATGCTCCGCGGCGCGACCTCGCCCGCTACAAGGTGAGCCGCCCGTAGACGGCCCACCTTCGTCCTAATGCATGTTGGTCATCGCCAGAAGCATCGGGATCGAGAGCAAGGTGTTCACCCGCGAGAAGATCATCGCGGTACGCGCTGATTTCGCCTTCGTCGCGTCGTCGGCCTCCACCAATCCAAGCGCTTTCTTCTGGTTCGGCCAGATCACGAACCAGACGTTGAACGCCATGATCAGCGCCAGCCACATGCCGATCCCGATCAACCGGTTCGACGGATCGTTGAGGAGCAGCGCTTTCTCCTCGCCATAGAGGTAGGCGAGGATCAGGCCGGTCAGGACCGTGAAGGCCGCGCCCCAGCGGAAATAGAACAGTGCCTTGGGAGCGATGTACCTGGACACGCCTGGCTTCAACTCAGCCGGAACTGTGGGCATCGTCGGGATCTGCACGAAGTTGAAATAGTAGAGCAGTCCGATCCAGGTGATCCCGAAGAAGACGTGAAGCCACTGGAACAGGCCCAGCCAGAGATCGCCCGCGCCGACCGAATTGGCGTAGCCGCTGTCCGGGAACACGGCGATCAGGACCGCCAGCACAAGACCGGCGACCAGGACGCCATTCAGGTTCTCAAAGAATTTTCCCATGTTTCTCCCCCCTTCACCGCATCGCGGCAGATGGTCTTCTTACGGCCCCGAAACAGTGAGTCGCAAGCTTGTGCGATGAAATGTGGAGCGGCAGAGGCCGCCCGTCGTTGTGCATGGGTAACCCCCACGAAGGAGACTGACCGCCATGGCCTTCCAGCTGCCCGAACTGCCGTACGCGAAGGATGCACTCGCGCCGCATATGTCGGCAGAAACGCTCGAGTTCCACTGGGGCAAGCATCACCGCGCCTACGTCAACAAGACCAATGAGTTCGTTGCCGCAAAACCCGACCTTCAAGGCGCCTCACTCGTCGAAGTGATCCGCAGCGCCAGTTCCAGCGGCGAGAAGAAGCTGTTCAACAACAGCGCCCAGCTCTGGAACCACAGCTTCTTCTGGCAATGCCTGAGCCCGGAGACCCGGCAGCCTTCAGGCCGCCTGGCCCAATTGATCGATGACGGCTTCGGCGGGATTGACCAGCTGCTCCAGAAGCTCGGCGACGAAGCGGTGAACCACTTCTCGAACGGTTGGGCCTGGCTCGTCCTCGACCGAGATCAGCTGAAGATCACCTCGCTTCACGACGCAGATACGCCGCTCGCGCACGACGGGATGGTGCCGTTGTTCACGCTGGATGTGTGGGAGCACGCTTATTACATCGACTACCGCAACGAGCGTCCGCGGTTCGTGACCTCCGTGCTGTCGAACATCGTGAACTGGGAATTCGTCGCTCGAAACCTCGACGGCAATGGCGCCGATCGGGCGAACCAGGAAGGCGAAACCGCCCGGCAGCCGGAAACTACGACTTGAGCCGGTAGCCTGTCCGGAAGATCCACCAGATCACTGCGGCACAGGCGAGGAAGAAGGCGAAAGTCGCTGCCAGAGCGGCCGGGAAGGAGACGTCCGCTGTGCCGAAGAACGTCCAGCGGAAGCCGTTGATCAGGTAGACGATTGGATTGAACAGCGTGACCGACCGCCACGGCTCCTTCAGCATGTCGATCGAGTAGAAGGCGCCGCCCAGGAACGTAAGGGGGGTGACGATCAGCAGGGGGATGACCTGGAGCTGCTCGAAGCCTTTCGCCCAGACCCCGACGATGAAGCCAAACAGGCAGAAGGTGCCGGCGACTAGCAGCAGATAGAGCAGCATCAAGAGTGGGTGCTTGACGTGGATGTCGACGAACAAGTGCGCAGTCACGAAGATGACCAGCGCAACGATGATCGCCTTGCTGGCCGCCGCTCCAACGTAACCGAGTACCGTCTCGAATGCAGACATGGGCGCAGAGAGGATCTCGTAGATCGTGCCGGTGAAGCGCGGCATGTGAATACCGAAGCTCGCGTTGAAGATGCTTTCCGTGAAGAGCGACAGCATCATGAGGCCGGGGACGATGAAGCTTCCGTAGTCGATCCCGTTGATCTCGCTCATCCGCGAGCCGATCGCCGAGCCGAAGACGA